>MPMP01000029.1 GCA_002238565.1 Albidovulum sp. bin36 | reverse complement strand
TTGACGAGCAGCGGTGAGGAAACGTGATCCACGGCGGAGACCGGGGCACCGGCAAATGGCGAAAGCCGCCGGCAAACTGCTACTCCCTCGGCCTACCGAAGAACGCGCCTCCCGCTGACTCTACGGTGATGATCCGTGTTGTCCGACTGCCGCCGACGCTCTGGTCGCTGCCGTGAACGGTTGTCCGGAGCGCGGGCTGCGCAATCGTGTCTGGGTTCCCAAAATACCGTGAACGAGGGAACCGCCGATTGCTTTATTTAATGTGGTTGCTCATACACACGTCTTATCACGCAACTCTACTGACAAAGGGAAACCGGCATGAATGCAACCTACGATGACGCATTGGTCAATATGGATAGAAAGTTGTCGCTTCTTCTTAGTATGGTACCCCAACCGGTAGAGAGGACGATAAATATTGGAGACAAAGAATCTATAGCGTACCGATTCAAGGAACAAACAATCTCCCAGGCAATCGTCCAGAAACTGGTTCGAATAATAAGTGGTCTTCGTGCCGTGAGGATACTTGTTGAACATGGATTTGCGCAGGAACAGGTCTCCTTACAGCGAATGCTTGATGAGTTAAATGAGGCTGTAATGTTTTTGTCGTTTGCAATAATCTATGATGACGTTTCCGAGTTGCATGAGAGATATCTGGCTGCGTTTTACGAAGAAGAGTTCGATGCCGACACCGCAATGTCTTCTACCCAAAAACGCCCGATGATTCCCAGAAAAAAGATTCTATCCTACTTGCGCGGCAAGATACCTGATGACAAATTGGGGGGCGGTTTAGAGGCGGCAAGAACGCTCGGCAAAATGTATTCGGGATATTTGCATGGCGCATCGGATCCAATCATGGATATCTAGTGCTTGGCCGAAAACCCCAACTTTTTTTCCGCCGAAGCTTGCAATTTTATTCATGACTAGTTCAGTCAAGTTTCCTTCGGGCGGCTTTTTCGGCGATTTTTCGGCGATTTTCGTCGCTTCGCGGCCTAGCGGGCCGGAAATCCGAAGTCAGGGCAATAGGCCGCCGCCCCGTCGCTGTTCCGGGGTCGGCACTGCCATGATCAGGGGGGGGCTTCGGGTCAGGCGGCGAGCCGGAACCCGCGCTTGCGGAGGCGATCGAGGCGCTTGCGCTCCCGCCTCTGCGCGATCAGTCCAATCCGGTGCAGGTTTGCCGCTAGGATGGACAAGCCGACCGTCCGCTCGAAGCCGGCGGCGCCCCGCGTAAGGACCCGGTCCAGGCCGCGCTGCTCAAGATTGTTGATCTCCGATTCAACCGCGGGATGGCGCCGACGCGCATTCGCGAAGGTCGGCTCGGCCTCGCGCCGCCGCTCCGCGGCACTCGGACGCCTCTTTTTTGGAAGCGCCGCCGTCTCCAGAAGCTCGCCCAGGCGCTTCTGGTTCTCCGGGCTGTGGAAGCCGCGGTCGAAGCTGCAGACGGCGATGTCGGGATACGCCTTCAGGCAGGATTCGAGCAGCGGCACCGCGATGTCGACATCGCCGCCCTTCCACATGATTCGGTGGTCGAGAATGAACTGGTGCTGGTCCTCGACGATGCACAGAGGCACCCCGAGCTCGACCGAGCGCCCCGCCTTCCCCTTGGATATCCAGCGCGTGTGCTCCTCGAACACCGAGAACACCTTCTCATCGAGCGGGATCGCCTCGCCCTTCAGAAGCCTTCTGTCGACCTGGCCGATCTGGCGACGCGCATGGTCCAGGAAGCGGCAGATCGAGGCCGTCTCCGCCTCCGAGGCCCCGGCTTTCTCCAGCTCGGCGAGGGAAGCCTCGGTCTTGTCGGCGATCTAGCCGCAGAATTCGAGATAGGACGACACCGCGTCCGGGCGCGCCTTCCAGCGGCGGGCCGTGCTGACCGCGCCGAACAGCTTCCGCGCCTTCTCCGTCAAATGCTTGTGCTGACGCCAGCCCCCGATGCCGTATTTGGCGCACGCCGCGTGCGCTTCGCGGGTCACGCAGCGCGTCGCGTCCAACAGGAGATTGACGTCGGTCGGAAAGTGGACGTTGGTTTCCACGACGAAGGAATCGCAGCGCGCCTCCAGCGCCGTTCCCGGCTTTCTCTTCGCCGCCGCGTGCCCCGCCGAGACCACCAGGCGGTTGACCCCGCTCAGCAGCTCCGGCGACAGGAAGGCGATGTTGTCCATGAGGACGCGGCGCTGTTAGCGCTCGTCGTCGAGGCCCTTCGCGCCGTGGCCGAGCATATCCCGAACCGCGCCATGCTGGTTCGCCAGCTCCTGGAGGCGGTCGAAGTCGCAGCCGAGGCCCTGCTTGAGGACGGCCAGCACCAGGATCCGCCACATCTCCATGCCGGGGCGGCCCACCTTGCGATCGATGCCGGGCCGGAAGTGCGCGTCGAGCAGGTCGATCAGCTGCGCTCGCGCAGTCTTGTCGGCGTAGACCATCTGGAGGCCCCTGAGCACAGCCGGAATGTCGTCGCGGGATCGGGCGTCGAGGTCGATCTTCTCGATCGGTATGGAACCCAGCCGCAATTGAAGGTCGATGACTTTTCTCATGGCAAAATCTCGCGAAGATCCGGCGAATAGCGCCCATATGGGGTCGAATTGGGCGTATTTATACCTTATGTCGAAAATCTTCGCAAGTGAAAAACGCGACTTTTTCCAAATTTTTCATAAAGTTAAGAGATTTTTGACCGAGCACTATCTATTTTGGAAACCCACCTAGATTTCACACGAATGGCATTCTTGGAACGAGTCGCCATTGTGAATACCGGAGAGATTTCTGGAACTATATGTATCGAGGGCTCGTGAGCTTTGGTTTAGCGCTAATGGCGTTCGGGAGAGAGGCCGAGTTTGAAGAAAATAGGAGAATGGCCTGGGAGTTTGAGAGAAATGCAGGCATGGACTTTGGGCTATACGGGTCTCCGTTGTAGGGGTGACCACTGACCGGCGCAGACGACGATCTCGATGGTCGCGGGCCGCATCTCCACAATCGCCTCCGCTGCCCAATGGTACCGCATCGGGCCAGTGGCGATTGTGGCCCTCCGCCATGGCGGAGCACCGCTTATGGACATTCACGCTATTTTAAGGAGTAGCGTTCACGGTTTAGGATGGAATTTTCGTCCGGTTTACTCTCGGCGCGGTTCCGGCGGGATCCCCCGGTTTTTTGCGCGGGAACCGGCATCTCGAACGGGCCCGGGGCCTTGGCGCGGCCGTGTTTCGTTCACGCTCTACGATGGATTCTGCGCCCGGCCGTCTCTGAGAATGTCGTTCCAGTCCTTCCGGCCCTCGGAGCGCAGCCTTTCGTCTCGTCCGTGCCACCGCTCGAGGCTGCGGGTGCCGAGGTCTCCGGCCCTGTCGGCGTCGTATCCGCAGATGACGCGCTCGGGCTTCCACTGCGCGATCCAGGCCGGGAGCTCGGCGGCGGCGGCGGCGGCCAACTGGATGACGGTACGGGGCGGCGGCCCGCGCAGCCATCGGATCGCCTCGCCGGGGGCGCGCCCAGCGCATGGACGACTAGATCGATGGCGCCGCCGCGCCTCCGGACGTGGTCGAAGTACTTGATTCCGTCGACGGCAGCGACCGAGCCTTCCCACCGCCAGAGCTTCGGGTCTAGGTCCTCGGAGTCCCTTCGGCATCCTAGCAGGGGCGCGACGCGGTCAAGCGGCAGCTCGCGCAGCCGGTCGAGATCATCCGGCACGGGCCGCACCGGCGGGGCGGTAGCCGCTCGGTCCTCTCGCGGATCGTTCGCAGCGGGAGCAGCCCTTCCGCCTCGTTTCCTCGGCGAAGAACTGGTCGAACTTGAAAAGGATGCCCAATACTTCGGCGGAAATAAGAAATGCCAGGTTCTTGCTGAAAACCTGCCAGGGAATGTGCAAGATTCGGCATTCTCCCTCTTTTGTTGACTTGAGAGAGAAAAGCGCTTCGGAAGGCGAAATTCAAGCCCTTCCGAAGGTCGATCAGCTGTTCACGCCTGAGGCGGAACCGGCCCGGGGTTCCCTAAAAACCGTGAACGAGGGAACCGCCAATTGCTTCATTTAATGTGGTTGCTCATACTCTGGGTGCCTCTGTTCATCGTCGAGGACCAGCACCAGTTCATCTTCGACCACCGATTCACTTGGAAGGGCGGCGATGTCGACGTCGTGGCGCCGCTGCTCGAATCCTGCCTGAAGGCGTATCCCGACATCGGGGTTTGCAGCTTCGACCGCGGCTTCCACAGCCCGGAGAACCAGGAGCGCCTGGGCGAGCTTCTGGAGACGACGGCGCTTCCGAAAAAGGGCATCCGAGCGCCGCGGAGCGGCGGCGCGAGGCCGAGCCGACCTTCGCGAAGGTGCGCCGGCGCCATCCCGCGGTTAAACCCGCGCTCAACAATCTTGAGCAGCGCGGCCTGGACCGGGTCCGTACGCGGAGCACCGCCGGCTTCGAGCGGACGGTTGGCCTGTCCATCCTGGCGGCGAACCTGCACCGGATCGGACTGATCGCGCAGAGGCGGGAGCGCAAGCGCCTCGAGCGCCTTCGCAAGCGCGGGCTCCGGCTCGCCACCTGACCCGGAGCCCCCTGATCATGGCAGTGCCGGCCCCGGAACAGCGACGGGGCAGCGGCCTATTGCCCGGACTGTGGATTTCCGGCCCGCTAGGCCACGAAGCGGTGACAACCGCCGCAAAAGCCGCGAAGGAAATATGACTGAATTAGTCAGGATTAAAATTGTAAGCTTCGGCGGAAATAAAGTAGGAGTATTCGGCCAAGCACTAGGTAAACGGCCAAAGTGGAACATAGTGCGTTTTCCGGATTTCGCTGGATTCAGCATGCGCTCGGCAGATCGGAAGCTCGGCATCTGACATCGGTCTCGAGGTCAGACCACATCGGATTACTGGCGCAAAAGCGCATCGGGGCCGGAATGACCCCGGCTAGGCCGCAAAGCAGCTCAATATCGGCAGAGTAACGGCCTACAGGATCGCCAAATCGATCCCGTGAAACCCGATGTTCCTGCTTTGTTGTTCCTTGGGGCAATCCAGCGAACAATTCATGTGATTACACCTATGAGAGCTTTTTGGGCTCAATCTTTCCGATAATCCCGCCCGGATATTTGTGCTTCCCCCATTCAGCTTTTGGCCGTTTTTTCTCGGATAATGTGATGTCGCACAAAGAATATGGTCCCCACAGAGTTAATTCGCGCCATCTCTTGGATCGTTTCTCATACCCACCTGCAGATTGCTCCTCACCATATTCATTATACCAAGAAGTACTTTCAACGTATAAATTGTGCGGATCCAGTTTTGCTTCCCAAAGCGAATTCCTAGCCGTGTCGTACATCCACAACTCTCCAAAGTTAAGTCCATGCACCCATTTCTCTAAGGGACGAGCCGGAAATTTTTCGACCTTGTAGTTTGCATCATCCAACGTAACTGCTCAGGCCCCGCTGTCGTAGATTATTCGTTAATTTCGCAGCGCTTCACGCTTTTCTTGGGTGCGGTCTGTGCCTGATGCAGCGCGATCATTGCGGCGGCATCTCCGGCGAGCGCGATCTGGATGGCGACGAGAGGATTGTAGCCGAGTGCCGCCATTGAGTCCAGATAACTGGAGACCCGGCACCAGGCTTTGGCCTGGAGTTGGGTCCGGAAGCATCCCGAGACCTTGATCTTGACCTTTGACATCCGGATCTTCTGCTCTCCGGCATTATTCGTGAAGCTGACATCCGGGTTGGCTGTGAAGCGCAGGACGGACTCTTCGTGCTTCTCGAGGCGCTCGTGCAGGTTGTGCGCGTCGGACTTTGCGACCCGTCCGCGTTTCCCTTTCGGTCGCGGCGGGATTTCGGGCAACTCCTTGCCGCCCTGGGTGAGGATGGTCCGGTAGCGCTTGCGCACGGACCGACGCTCGGTCGCGGTCAGGGTCTTGGCGTCGCTCTTGTTGACCTTGTGGCAGGCCTCGCGCAGCAGCTTTTTCATCAGGCGCGCCCAGCGGAAGCCGTTGGAGTCCACGATGAAGGTCAGTTCGCGGAGCAAATGCGAGCCGCAGAGCTGATGGGTGCACTGGTCGTAGACAAAGTACGCCCCCCAGCAGTCGTGCACCAGGGTCCCCGTATAGCGGGGTATGATGCCGATGTCCTCGATCGCCTCCCCGCCGCGCTTGGGGTGCACGAACTTCAGGGTCAGGGCGCCGTCGGTGACGACATGGAGCCATTGGGTCTTGCCGTCGACCCGGAAGCCGGTTTCGTCGACATGCAGGGCCGGACGTTCCAGCAGGCGCTCGATGGCGGCGTCTTCCCACGACTGAAGCGCATCATGGAGGCGGCGCACGTAGCCCAGGCAGGTGGCCTCCGACAGCCTGAGGCCGGAGATCGCCTGGACCAGCGCCACGGCACGGCGCAGGGACAGCATATGGGCCACCAGCAGGTTGATGACGAAGGCTTGCAGGCCGACTCCGTACTGCAGCGGACCGGGCATGGTATCGGGGAACCGGCCCTTGGTGCGGGCCAGGCATTCGGGGCATTCCTTGACCTCGGCATCGACGCGGCGTTCGACGACCTCGAACACGATGTCGAAGAGGATGCGGCGTTCCCGGCCGATCGCATCGACGTCCGAGAGGTCACCGCCGCAGGCCTCGCAGGTCTCGACGGTGACCGTCTCCTTGACGGTGGTCTTGCGCAGGCCGGCGCCGTTCTGCCGGTTCTGCTTCGCGCCCTTGCCGCTGGTGCCCTTGCGCCGTGCGGTCTCGTCCTTGTCCGTCTGCGACGGCGGCAGGCTGGAGTTCTGCGACCCCTTGCGAGTCGTCTTTTCCAGCAGGACTGTGATCAGGATGCTCAGCAGGGTGACGAGGGCACGGATCGCTGCATCGACATCCCGGGACACCTTGCCGTCCGCCCGCAGCGCCGCGATGCGGGCCTTCGTGTCCTCGAACTCCTGGCGCAGCGATGCCGCGTTCACCTTCGCCATCACTCGGCCTCCACCGCCATGACCGCGGCCAGCACGGCGAGCCGCTCGCCCGGCGGCATCGCCCGGTAGCGTCGCGCCCAGCTAGCCGCTTTGCTCTTGATGCGCCGGCGGTCGGTGAAGTTGCGGCCCGCGCAGGCGTGCCAGTGAGGCCGGTCCGGCGTGAAGTTGAGCCAGATCTTCTCCGTCACCGCCCCGGCCTGGTTCATCACCCGGACCGACACGCTGTGCCAGTCCTCCAGGATCCTGTCGTAGAGAGCCGAGGGATAGCCGGAGATCATCACCGAACAGGGCAGGGCCTCGTGATCCGCATCGCCGTAGCGATAGCGGTAGCGGCGCTGAGACTTGCGGGTGCTCATCAGATAGGCCGGGTCGCTGTAGACCAGTTCGCTGCCCTCAAAAGGGTAGTCGGCCAGAAAGCGATGACAGCACCCGTGAACCAACTCCACCTCGAAGTCGCAGCAAAACGTCCCGATGGACCGGGCGTTGAGGTCGATGCCGATCGAGCGCAGCGCCGGTGGCTTGCGCTTCATGATCGCGCCGCCCCCCAGGTGCGTTTCGATATAGGTGTCGTGGGGCCGCATCAGGCCGACAATGGCCTGGCTTAGCCCCGTCGTCGCCTTTGAACCATACCATGCGCCCATCGAAACCGCCGTCCCTGAACCGTCCGGGAGCAGCCATAGAACGCCGGATTCATAATGTCAACCGGAATCGTCATCGCCCCGAAATGGCGGCCACGACAGGGCCTCAAGCCCAGGCGCGCTCAGATCAACGCACCAGCTCCCAAAGGTTTAACCCACGCACTAGGCGGGCGTTCCTGCCGTGAAAATCACTCAAAATGAAAATCGCGAAAAATAGGGGGTGAGCAGATACCGCAACTCAAAGTAATTACTACGCCCGTTCAGGTTTAAAGATAGGAATTGCCCGGTCGGAAGCATGCGGCGGCCCCCGTACAGCCCTCGGTGCGAGGGTTCACGCAATTCCGAGGACGCTTGTGAGGGCGACGACAGGATTAAATCCTTGTTAGTCATTCCGATGATTTGCCGAAGAGCGATTCGTTGATTCCAAAATCCGAATTTCTTGCCGGTTTAAGCAGCATAGCCGAAAAGACGCGGCGGCGCGCAGACTCGCGTTGTCGGCGATCAAGCAAGATTTTTCGCAATTCTCTGTTGAATTTGCTAGCATTCGCGGGCGGATGCGAAGCGATTAGCGCTAGAGAGGAATTGGGAATCAGGACGATGTACGTGCGAACATCCCATTGGAAATGCAAAACCGAGTTTGAGGAGGAATCGATAAGGCTTTTCGAAAAACTCGTGTTCAAGACGATGGAAAGCGAGCCCGACTGCCTTGCGATGCAGCTTATGGGCGAAGGCCAGGATCGAATAGCGGTAACAGTGTTTTCTTCGGAAGATGCATACCGATCATGGAAGAAAAGAACCGGCGACATTAAGGGAATCACCGATGCATTCGCCCACATGTATTTGGATGGAGTACCGCCGCGTCCTTTCGACTACATGCTGCTAGCTTCGAAAATCTACGATAGGGACCGAAACGGCGGCCGGGATTTGTCTCTTGCTCAGGCATCGCAACGCTGACGGCCCCATCGGCGTCGGATTTTTTCTCGACGAACGATTTTCGGTTGTACCGTTCGTTTCGTTTGTCGAGGTACTGCGAATTGCCAACCGCGTCGCCGACCGGAAACTGTTCGAATGGACGGTCCTGTCGGAAGACGGTCGTTCGGTAAGGTCGAATAGCCAAATGGAATTCAAGGTCGACCGGGCTATCCGGGAATGCGAAAGCTTGTCGAATGTCGTACTGATCACGGGCAATGATCCAATTTCCGAAGTTTCCAGCGAATTGGCGAGCTGGCTGCGCCGGCAGAACCGAGACGGCAACGTTTTATTAGCCTTCGGATCGGCAAGCTTGATGCTCGCCGAACTAGGATTGCTCGAAGGCCGCCGCGCCACGATTCACTGGGAGTATTTGGACACTCTGCGCGAGCAGTATCCGAGAGTGGAGGCATGCAACACGCTGTTCGAAATCGACGGCAACCGAATTACCTGCGCAGGCGGATCTGCAGTCGTCGATTGCGGATTGCATCTGATACACCAGCATTTCGGCACGTCCATCGCCATGGCGGTCGCCGATCAATACATAATCGATCGCGTTCGGCACTCGACGCACCCTCAGCCTATCGGATTTCGGTACCCTCGGGTCGCGCATGCCAAGCTCGCCAAAGCGATCGAGATCATGGAAAGCAACCTCGAATACCCGATTCCGCTCAGTTCGCTGAATAGCATGATCGGGGTTTCCGGCAAGCAGATGCAGCGGCTGTTCAAATCCCATCTGCAAATTTCGCCGCGCGAGTTCTACATTCGCTCGCGACTGAATCTGGCGCGTCGACTGCTCGTTCAGTCTGACATGAGCATTTCCGAAGTTTCGCTTGCCTCCGGATTTGGTTCGCTAGCGCATTTTTCGCGCTCCTTTCGCGCCGAGTTCGAATTGCCTCCTACCAAGTACCGGCGGCAATGCCGCCTCGAAACCGGATCTGTATCGCATACGCATGTCCACAAAATCAGCGAGAACGACGGCTGAGAATGGCGGAACCCGGAACCTTTCGGCCTGCCGCAATGCATGCCTGATTCCGCGCAAAATTGTCGCTGCAAGGCAAATCGCCGGCATCCATGCGGTGGTATTCTGAATTTTGCCGGGAGCGAGCTCGGCCGCCATTTGGCTTGACCGCAATTGCCGCGAAGAGGAATCGCCGGATGTTTCGCTATTGGGAAGACACCGCCATATATCCAATTGATCCCGAACGCTTGGATCTCGCGCGCGAGTTTAGAAGCTGCATTCGCGGTCCGCATAGCGAGGACCTTCGGTTCTTGCTCCACCGCATGCGCGCCACGCAGATTCGCGGCAAGTACGCACTGGTCATAGTCAAACCGTTCAAAGAGTGGAGAATCGGCCGAATCACCGAAAGAAATCAACCGATCGAAGCCGTGGACGATCGGATCTTCGACAACTTGGACGAGGCTGAATGGGCGGTGTTTAAATTGCGCTGGAAAGATCTCACCGGCCAGGATCTGAACTTATGACAGAGAATCTCTCAAGCAAAATCCGCATGCTGGGCTACTGCGACGACTGGAGGGCCTCGCCGGGATCGACGCTGAATTTCAAGGTCAGTTGCGACGGAATAGAAAGCTACCGCGCCCGAATAGGCCGCGTTGTATGCGCTGATCTAGATCCAGCGGGACCTGGATTTCGGATTGACCCTGTGGACGACATCGGCGGCGGCCCGCTGCGAGGGCGGTTTCAGCCTGCTTATCCCGGCTCGTACGCGAGAATCGAAGATAGCGGAAAATTGCTCGGCATGCGCCGGTTTTCCGCCGCCGCTCTCGTTTGGCCGACATTGCCCGGCCAAGGTCGCCAAACGATTTTGAGCCGGTGGGACGACGCATCCGAATGCGGCTGGCGCCTGGAACTGAATGATGCCGGCGAGCTTTCTCTCCGAGTCGGCAAAAGTGAATGCGTCGCAAGCGGTTCGCCAATGATTCGCCGTCAGTGGCACGTCGTTTTCGCGTCGATCGACCTGGATAGCGGAGAATTCGAGGTTGCTCAGCGCCCATTGCGCGAAATTCCCGGAACCGTCGAAGCCTCCTTCGCCGCCGGAGAGCTGGACCGAAGCGCCTTGGCGCCGGATATGCCGATTCCGTTTTTGATTGCGGCTTGCGGCAGCAGGACTCTTGCGGGAGCGGAACGATTTTTCGAAGGCAAGATAGAACGACCTTCCGTTTTCGAAGGAGTTGTCAGCCTCGAAATCGCCGAGAAGTTTCTTCTTTCCGGAGGCCGTTTCATCGACAGCGGCGGCATTCGCGCATCCTGGGATTTCGCGCTTCAAATTGACTCGACGCGAATCGTGGATGTTTCCGGCAACGATATTCACGGTCGCGTCGTCAACATGCCGACGCGAGCCGTGACTGGGCACAACTGGAACTCGTCTTCGCTGGATTGGCGCAGCGCTCCGAATCAGTACGGAGCAATTCATTTTCACGCCGACGACATCTATGATTGCGAGTGGGAGACCGACTTTGCCTGGACCGTGCCCGCCGACGCTCGAAGCGGCTACTATGCCGCGCTATTGGAAGCGGACTCCGGAGACAGCGACTATATTCCATTTTTCGTGCGCCCGAATCCTGGCGAACGATCCGCCGATCTTGCCGTTATCGCCTGCACGGCAACTTATCTCGCGTATGCGAATACGCACGTAAAGGTCGACATGGTCGGCTCCGAAGTGATGTCGGAGTGCGTCAATCAACTTAGCCAATACGAACTCTATCTGCACGAGCATCGCGAATTGGGCCATTCAACCTACGATTATCATCGGGACGGAAGCGGGGTGTGCTACAGCAGCCGATTGCGCCCGGTTTTGACGATGAGGCCGGGTCCCTACACCTTCAACTATATCAACGATACGCATCTGCTGGCTTGGCTGGACCACATAGATCAGCCTTACGACGTAATCACGGACGAAGACATAGATTCGAGAGGCGTCGATGCGCTCTCGGGCTATCGAACGATCATTACGCTTTCGCATCCCGAGTACACGTCTACGAAAATGTGGGACGCCTTCGATACCTATCAGCGGAATGGCGGGCGGCACCTCTATTTGGGCGGAAACGGATTCTATTGGCGCGTCGCGTTCCATGACGAGTTCCCCGGCGTTATGGAATGCCGAAAGGGCAAGACGGGCGTGCGGGCCTGGGAAGGCGAGCCTGGAGAAGGCCACATGCAATTCAGCGGGGAGCCGGGCGGGCTTTGGCGCACTTGCGGGCGGCCGCCGCAAAGTCTTGTCGGCGTAGGCTATTCGTCGACGATGTTTGCCAGGTCGACCTACTTTAGGCGAACGGAGGCTAGCTATTCGCAGCGGTTCGCGTTCGCCTTCGAGGGCGTCGATCCGGACGAAGTGATCGGAGATTTCGGACGGAGGGGCGGCGGCGCCGCAGGTATAGAAATCGATAGGTGGGACCCCGACCTCGGCTCGCCGCCAAATAGCGTCGTCCTCGCCTCGTCGGAAAATGTCGGAATCGACGGCATATTGAGCTGCGAGGAATATACGATCGCGACGCGCGCGACGGACGGGCTTCAGCACGGCTTCGTACGAGCCGACATGGTTTTCTTCGAAACGCCGAATAGCGGCGCGGTGTTCTCGGTCGGATCGATAACATGGGTTACTTCATTGTCGCACAACGGATTTGAAAACAATGTGGCCCGCATCACGGAAAACGTCTTGAGGCACTTCCTCGCGACGCGCCCGTCAGGCGGAAGCGAGGGCTGAATCACGATGACTTCTCTTTATTTCCCGCTAGACGAGTATCGCCTTAGATGGTCGAGAGTCGAACAGGAGATGAAGCGCCGCGGAATCCAGGCCGCCGTTGTCTGGGGACGGACGAGCGCCTCCTTCGATCGCGCCGGCGACATAATTTATCTAACGAATTATTTTTCATGCACAACCGGGCAGGGCGGCGATATCTCCTCGCACAAGGCCCGAACATTCTGCGCCGCGATTCTCCAGCAGGGCGAAGTTCCCGAACTGCATGCGGACGATCCCGAATTGCGGCCGGAGCTCGTGTCGACGAATCGCGTCCGCAATCATCCCGACCCCGTTGAAAGCGTAATCGGCGCGCTGAGCGGAAGGGGCGTTTCGGGTCCGGTCGCCTTTGCGGGGTCCGACTTCTTCCCGGTCAAGCAGTGGCGGCGGCTGGTCGAGGCGAACCCGGATATCGAGTGGGAAATTCACGACGATTTGGTGCGAATCGTAAGATTCATCAAGACCGACCGGGAACTCGACTGCTTCCGCGAGGGCGCGGAAATCATAAACCCCGCGATGGACATTCTGATGAAGCGCCTCATTGAGGGCGACAGCGAAGCGGAGGCTGCCGGAAAGGCGATCGGCGAGCTAGTTCGCAGAGGCGGCACCTACCACAAGGTCGTCTGCGCCCACGGCGACACGATTCAATATACCTGCAGCGATCCCTTCACCGGCTATTCGACTGCGGCGCCAAGCCAGGGTGACATGGTCAGGGCGTTCATAATCGGACCGATCCTGCAAGGCTACTACTTCGACCCGGGACGAACGGCGGTCGTCGGCAACAGGCCAAGCTCTCCGCAGAGAGCATTGATTGAAGGCTGCGTTTCAATTGTCGACAATCTCTGCGATGCTATTCGCCCGGGACGAACATTTTTCGAAATCGGCAAACTCGGCGACCGACTCGTAGCGGAGCTCGGGTCGGATAGTGGCGGCGCTGCCGCCCAATACCCCTTCTACGGCCATCCGAACGGTCTTTATTTTGAGACGCCGCCCTACCTGAGCACGGTTCACGACCATCTTGACGCCGTAGTGGAAGCGAACACCGTTCTGGGAATCGAAGCATTCGTCGCGCACGATGGCGTAGGAACTGCGGGATTCGAACAGAATGTCATTGTCGGCGATAATGGCGTGGAACTTTTAACGACGACTCCGATGCTGCCATTTTGACGATCCGGCGAAGAACGGCCGCGATCCGCCGGGCCGACTTCGATCTGCGAATTCAAGGCCGTGCGGTCGTCCCTGCCGCAGATAGGCAGCGAGTTCTCGTCGACCAATCCTGGCGAGTGCAAAGAATTCGGTCGATGCCCGGGGTATCGCCGCCGCCGGGCGCAAAGGGCGCAAAGGGCGCAAAGACCGGCGAAGCCATTCGCGGATATTGATCCGCGCCGTTCCGCCCGCCGGAGGCCGGCGGGCAGCTTGGCATAAAAACTCCGCTCGAATGACCAGCCGTCATTCGAGACTGTATCCCGGATTGACGGGACGCTGACTACAGCATGCTGCGAATAGGTTCCTTAGGCGAAGGATCATAGCCGAGAATGTCATCGAACAATTCGGCGACTTTGCCTTCTTCCACCATTTGAGCCCTAGTCTCGTTTATGGCTCGGACGAGGTTGGGCTTCCCTTTCTTGACAGCCCATCCGAGCTGTGCGGGATCGATCAAGCCCGGAAGCGACCTCAGCGGCAGCTTCGATTTCGTGATGGCGTAGTTGGCGGCTATGCTCTCCAGAATTATGGCTTCGATATTGCCGTTCACCAAGTCCTGCATTCCGTCCACGTCGGCCTTGTAGGCTTTCAGGTCGCCTCCGAGCTGCTCGACGATAGGAATAAAGGTCGATGCCGCGATGGCTCCGATTTTCTCTCCGCTCAGCTGGTCGGGCGAGGAATACTCGGAGTCCTTATGAACTACGACGCGGGCGCCGGTTTCGATCCAGCCGTCGCAAAAGGTCACCGCCTTCTGGCGTTCCGCCGTGATTCCCATGGCATTGCCGACAATGTCGAAGTGATCGGCCTGGAGACCGACCAGCATCGATTCCCATTTAACGATTATCGGCTCGTACGCGAGGTCGAGGCGACTGCAAATCTCCCCCATTATTCGCATTTCAAGCCCGTCGAGCTCTCCGCTCGGCAAGCGCATGCTAAATGGCGGATAGGTTCCTTCCGTTGCCGATTTCAAGACTCCGGGAGTCAGCAGCTCCAGCTCGTCGCTGGCCCAGCCCGGCTTGGGAGCAAATACAGCCGTTGCCGCGGCGGCGCTCATTGCGCCGAGGAATTCGCGTTTCTTCATTTTGGTTCTCCTTTCTTCGGTTCATGGACTGGGACTAGATTTCCAAGGAATAATTCCTTTCGTACCAGGCCGCGAATTGGCTAAGAATCGTGTTCATGATTAAATAAATGAGGGCCGCGGCGATCAGAAAATCGAACGGCCTGAAAGTTTGGGCCAAGGCGAGCTGAGCGAACATTGTGACCTCGATAATCGTGATCGTAGACAGCAAAGAGGTGTTTTTTAGCGTGTTGATCGCTTCATTCGTCATGGCCGGAACGACTATTCGGATGACTTGCGGCAGGATAATTCGGCGCATCATCAGGGCCGGACTCATCCCCAAGGCCAAAGCCGATTCGGTTTGTCCGCGCGGTATCGCCGAGAATCCCGATCTGAATATTTCCGCTACATACGCTCCCGAACTAATCGCGAGGGCCACCACGCCGGCGACAAAGGGCGATATCCTTAGGCCGGTCGCGTGCGGAATGCCGAAGTAGATGATAAAAATCTGAATCAGGCTGGGCGTGCCCCGGACAAACCAAATGTAGAGTTCGGCAGGCCAGCGGAGCAATCTGCTTCGAGACGACTTTGCAAGCGTCGTGACCAAGCCGATCGCCCAGCTGATAACAATCGCGAGGAACGAAATTTCGATTGCAATGACGGCGGCATTGAAGAATCCGACAAGATACGGGGCGAACCAGGCGATGTAGTCGGAGATCGAATTAATCAAGCCTTGACCCTCATCTATGGTGCAGAACGCGATTTAAGAACTGCCGCGTGTGCGCACTCTCCGGATTGCCGAGGACATCGGAAGAGGCTCCGTATTCCTCTATCCGGCCATTATAAAGAAATGCCGTTCGATTGCTCACATGGCGCGCGAATCCCATCTCGTGGGTTACGACAATCATCGTCATTCCGCTTTCGGCCAGCCGGGACATGATATCGAGCACTTCCCCGACCAATTCCGGATCGAGCGCGGATGTAACTTCGTCGAAGAGCATAAGCATCGGCTCCATCGCCAGGGCGCGGGCAATCGCTACGCGCTGCTGCTGGCCGCCGGAGAGCCTGCGCGGATATTCCTGGAGCTTGTCCGGCAGACCGATCATGTTGAGCAGCTCGGCAGCGCGCTCGCGAGCAATTGTCGGCGAGATGCCCCGGACGCGAATTGGCGCCTCCGTTATGTTTTCCAAAACCGTCCTGTGAGGCCATAGATTGAAATTCTGGAAGACCATGCCTACCGAAGTTCTAAGCTTTGCGAGATCTCGGGCGGAACGCCATGCCGACCCGCTTGCGCTATATTGAATTTCTTCGCCTGCAAGATGGATTGTTCCTTCGTCCGGCACCTCCAATAGATTTATGCTTCGCAATAGAGTGCTCTTTCCGGAGCCGCTCGGCCCGATGACGGCTAGCACTTCGCTCTGCGCAACCGATAAATTGATGTTGTCGAGAACTATTGCGTCGCCGAATGACTTGCGCAAGCTTGTCAAGCGAAGCAGGTCGGCATCTTGCTCTTGCACATTCGAAGTTGCGACGCCCATGGCAAGTCACCCTACTGAAACCGAAAGGCTAGTGGCTCGACTTCGTTTGAAGTTGCAGCAAAGGGACATCAATTTGCGCTCAGCAGCATCCCGGACGATTCAGATTAACATTAAACGCCCTGAATCCCGGCAAGAGCGCCGAAATGACAGCGCATAGCCTCGCGGAACCAAATCGTCGCGAACAGAAAGCGCTCGCGGCCCGAGCACTTAGCTGAAGCAACTCGCGGCGCGGCGGCCGGCTAGGCGAAAGCGAACGAGCTTCCATGGCGCGAGCATCGACCGAAACAAATTATCGCTTCGCCTGTCGAACCAGAGCGGCGAACGAACTACGAATGCGGACCGGCGCAAGACGATTGCTTTCGAACTTGTCTCTATTCGCGGGAGCCAGCGCTGCAGGTCGTTCCCGCGAGTTCGCATCCTGACTGGGCGATTCGACGAAGATAAACTTCCGAACCGATTCCCTGCATGCAAGGGCCTCGCTTTCCTTCGCGGGCGCTCCGGTTGGAATTCGGAATTTGGACCAACCGTGAATCGGAAGCTTCCGAAGCTGCTCCAGCTTCAGCGAGCGCCCCGATTCCTATGGAAGGCATTCATGTCCAGTTGAATCAAAGCGCTGTCGCCTGTGAACAATTCACCGAGGCGGTATCGGATATTCATAAAGTCGCCTCGCGGCTAGGCGCCGGGAAATCCGAGGGCTCGCATTTGGCACTGCGACCAGGCGAGCGGTTCGGAAGGTCTTCCGGCATTCAAAGTCATAGGAGGTTTCCGAGCGAGGAAATTTCGGCGGAGAGCTGCGGGCGTAAATCTTCATCTCAAACTGGGAGAATTCTCGCATGAACCGTGTTTTGAAAATTGTAGCGGCTGTAGCGGGATCGATTGTCGTGACGATACCGGCAAGCGCGCAGGACTATCGCTGGGATATGCCGAACGAGTATGCCAAAGCGTCGGGCCACTACTATGACGAAATTTTCGCGCAAAAGCTTGGGGAGGCCACTGGCGGCGCGATCGACATCACCAACCACTATGGCGGGGCTCTCGGCTACAAGTCCAAGGATCATTGGAAGGTCGTCGAAGACGGCGCCGCGCAAATCGCCAGCACGTATACGGGCGTGTTTTCCGGCATCGATCCGATTTTCCTGCTTGTCTCGATGCCGTTCCTTGCCCGCAATATCGACGAGTCGCGCGCTCTCTACGAAGCGGCTCGCCCATGGTACGAAGCTGCATTCGAAAAGGGAAATCAAAAGCTCGTTCTCGCGGTTCCGTTTCCGCCGGTCGGAATATGGGCCAAGCAGCCTGTCACCAATCTCGAAGAACTAAGCCAGATCAAGATCCGCACATACGACAAGACCAGTACGGTCTCCCTGAACGAAGCCGGAGCCAACGCGGTCCAGCTTAGCTGGGCGGACATAATCCCGGCTCTGACCACCGGTACGATTGATGCGGTTTTGACGGCTGGGGAAGGCGGGGTCCTGTCGAGCTTTTACGAGCACATGGACCATTTCAATGCCATCAACTACGTGGCGGGAACCCAAATGTTCCATATCAACAAGGATGCCTTCGACAGCCTTTCGCCCGAATTTCAGGAGACATTGCTGCGGGTCGCCGACGAAATCGAAGACGAAGCGTGGGAAGCTATCAAGGAACGGGTCGACAACTCGTATGTCAAGATGGGCGAGCAAGGCGTTACGGTCGTGTCCGAAGACGACTTGGCCGAAGGATTCCTGGACTCTCTCCGGGAAGCCTCGAGCGTAGTATTCAACGAATGGCGCGACAAGATGCCGAATGGCGCCGCCGATGAAATCATGGATTCCTTCGAAGCCAGTCTGGCGGCTATGAATTGATTGCGTTTTGCATCGGGGAGGCGTCGGCCTCCCCGACCTAATGCGCCGGAAATCCCGATGGCAAACCGCATTGTTTCGATCTTGGACGGGTTCTCCCGGATTCTGTCGAATTTGGGAGCAGTCGGCGCCGGAATAATTTTGCTGGCGATGATTTTCCATATCCTAGCCGAAATCGTACTTCGCACCTTCTTTTCAAGTACGACCTACGTCCTTGAGGAAATGATAGGCTACGGCATTGCAACGATGTCGTTTCTTGGTCTGGGGTACGCCTTCAGAGAGGGGGCGTTGATCCGCATGAATCTCGTTCTGGTCAAGCTCGGGAACGCATTTGTCAGGCGGGCCGTCGAAATCGCGTGCGTCGTTGCAGCGGCGACGTTCACCGCGATCGCCGCATGGTACTTCTTTACGAATTCCGTACGGGATTACGTGCGGGGACATGTTAGCGAAACGCTGTCGGAAACGCCATTGTGGCTGCCGCCTTCGATAATGCTCGTCGGAATGGTCATCTTTCTTTTCCAGCTTGCGATATACCTGGTTAGAGTTGCCGCCGGTCAGGTATCGTTTGCAGAGGAAGACCGCGACGAGTTCCGAGCCGATGGAGTTGATTGAATGGCTCGACATGGGGCCTCTGGAAGTCGCGTTCGCGACGCTAGGGCTTTTAGCTCTTTATCTGGTGCTCGGAGTCTGGGTCTTCGCGGCCGTGGGACTGGTCGGGTTGACGACGCTTCATCTGCTGCTGGGATTCGATATCGATCGCATCGGCGCGATCATGCGCGGAACGATGTGGAGGTCGGCGAGCACTTGGGAGCTGTCGGCGGTGCCGATATTCGTCTTGATGGGCGAACTGATGTATCGAAGCGACATGTCCGAGCGGCTATTCCGAGGGCTGGCGCCTTGGGTCGCGCGGATTCCGGGCGGCCTGCTTCATACGAATATCGCCGGATGCACGATATTCGCGGCCGTTAGCGGCTCGACGACGGCTACGACTGCAACAGTCGGAAAGATCACGACAGGCGCGCTCGCCGAGCGAAATTACGACCAAAGCCTTTCAATCGGCTCCCTTGCCGGCGCCGGAAGCCTCGGCCTCATGATTCCGCCGTCCATCTCGTTCATAATTTACGGCGTGCTGTCGGAATCATCGATCGCGCGATTGTTCGCGGCCGGCGTGTTCCCCGGACTGTTAATCGCCGGTCTGTATTCGGGATACATTGCCTGCCGCGCCGTCTTGAACCCGGCTCTCGCGCCTAGGGAAGCCGATTCGTACACGATGGCCGACCGCCTGAAAGGCCTGGTGGATCTTCTGCCGGTGACAATGCTCGTATTCGTCGTTCTGGGAAGCCTCTATAGCGGCGTGGCAACGCCGTCGGAGGCGGCGGCCGTCGGATTTCTCGGCGCGTTCGTTCTGGTGCTGGCAACGGGGCAATTGACCCTCAAGCTATTCCTGGAATCTGTCGCCGGGACTATCAAGATCACGACGATGGGCATCAGCATTCTCGTCGCCGCGAATTTCATGTCGTCGGCAATGGCGTACCTCCATGTTCCGCAGGAGATCGCGAAGTTCATAGTCAGTCTCGGCTTGTCCAAATACTCGCTTATTCTGCTCGTGGCCGTATTCTATATCATCCTCGGACTTTTTCTCGACGGCTTGTCGATCATGGTCATGACGCTGCCGATCACGCTCCCGCTGATAGTCGTCGCGGGATTTGACCCGATTTGGTTCGGCGTCTTCATCGTTATCATGATCGAGCTCGGACTCGTGACGCCTCCAATCGGGTTCAACCTATTTGTGCTCCAAGTCATCACCGGCCGCCGCATGAGCTTCATTGCAAGAGCGGCTTTCCCATTTTTTCTTCTACTTTGCGTCGCGGCGGCTTTCATCACGGTGTTCCCGCAAACTGCGCTGTGGTTGCCGGACGCCATTTTCAACAGATAAAACGCGAAAGGAGATACCATGTTCGCTTCATTTACCGTACTGGCGCGCTACAACGCCTGGGCAAATCGCCGAATGCACAAGACCTGCGCGCGAATGACGATTCGAGGCCTAATGGAGGATCGCTCCGCATTCTGGTCGTCCATCTATCTCACTCTCGAGCATATCTATGCCGCCGACCGCCTTTATCGCGACCGCCTGGAAAAGCAGCCGATAAGTCTCGAATGGCCGATTGAACAGCTATTCGACGGAATCGACGAGCTTTCGAAAGCGCAGTTCGACCTCGACAACTGGTACATTGAATTCAACAAGACTCTCACGCAGGAGCAGCTCCAGGCCGATTGGCCATTCGAGAGCCTCGACGATGATCCGGTTTTCATCAACGAGACGCTTGGAACCTGCCTAAGCAATTTATATCAGCACCAGGTTCACCATCGCGGTCAGGTTCACAACATGCTGTCCCAGGCGGGCGTTTATCCTCCGCCCATGGACTACGTGCTATTCGCCATAGAAGACCGCGGCGATGAAATCCCGCACGATATAAGAAGCCGCTGGCGCGAATAGGGCGCTCGAATCCAAGAATTTCCCGATTGCGCGGCGTGCGCAATGCCTCGGGGGCTTCGCGTTCGCCGGTCCGGTAGGCGTAACGGCGAGGCCTGCCGCAGTTCCGAGATTCGCGTTTTTGCGCGCGTCGCTGCATCGGCCAGTACGCTACTCGGCTTGCCCGCATGCGATCGCGAGAATTCCGCACTCGCGATCGGCGTATATCGGAAAGTTGCTGCAGTGCCGGACGCTTGCCTCGAACGGCGAATTAAAACCGGCAATTCGTGGAGATCGAGCCTGTTCGAGTTTGGACGATGTTGCGACGGAACCTAAAAGGCGATGATCAACTCTTCGGATAAGATTATCGGCGAAGCCGTCGAATTAAATCACGGTACGGGCGGATGGTATCAAATCAGCGCCGCCGATTCGGATCATTTTGCTTGCGCCGAAGTGCGCCGGGCCGAGCGATCGACGCGAGCGGCGAAACCCGGCGGTTGCGCTCGTTTGCCGCCGAGATTCGGCAGGTCGGCGCAATAGGCCTTTCCGATCTCCGTTCGGCTAAAATTCGGAGCGAATATGCGAGATGAAGTCATCGTAATCGGAGCGGGTCAGGCGGGGCTTTGCGCAAGCTACTGCCTGACCGGAAAGGGAATTCAACACGCCGTACTTGAAGCGGGAGCCGTAGGCGAAACCTGGCGATCGCAGCGCTGGGATAGTTTTTGCCTGGTTACGCCGAATTGGACGGTCCAATTGCCTGGAATGACACTCCGCGGCGATCCCGACGGATTCTTGCGCTGTAGCGAATATATAGAATTTATCGAGCAGTTCGCCGACTCGTTTTCCGCGCCCGTCGAGCCCTCGACGAGGGTTCTCTCGGTGCGCCCGGGACGAACAGGCGCGCGCTTCGATCTCGAAACAACGCGCGGCCGGCGCCGCTGCAACGGCCTAATAGTTTGCTGCGGCATGTATCAGTCTATTCGCAGACCCGCCGCCGCTAGAAATTTGCCCGGCGACATCGAACAGATAGACGTAGATTCCTACAGAAATCCTGACATGCTTCAGAAAGGAGCGGTCCTTGTAGTGGGCAGCGGGCAATCGGGCACTCAAGTTGCGGAAGAGATTCACGGTTCCGGAAGGGACGTGTTTCTAAGCATCGGCAAGACTGGCAGGATTCCGCGACGATATCGCGGAAGGGACTTGAGCTGCTGGCAATTCGATATGGGCCATTTAAAACGGACCGTGGACCAATTGGACTCGCCGGCGGACCGGTTCCGCAGCGACCCGCACGTAAGCGGGCGACGCGGCGGGTATACGATAAGCCTTCACCAATTCGCGCGAGATGGGATTCAGCTTCTGGGAACGCTTGAAAGCGTTTCCGGCAATTCGATTCGCCTCGCGGACAATCTGGCGGCTAACATGCGTTCTGCCGACGAATATGCGGAGGCATTCTGTCGGTCCGTCGATGCCTATGTTCTAGAAAATTCAATACCTGCTCCTGCGCCGGATGATGAGAATTCGGATTTAGGCGGAGCCGCGGGAAGCTGCCCGAATTCGCCTCTCGAGATTGATTTACGCGCCGCCGGCATCAGGACAGTCGTATGGGCCACGGGGTTCGCCTTCGATTTCTCTTGGATCGACTTCCCGATCTTTGACGAATTCGGCTATCCCTATACCAAGCGAGGCGCAACCGAAGTCGAAGGACTCTACTTCCTCGGACTCAACTGGCTGCATACCCGCAAATCCGGCATCATACTCGGCGCCGCCTGCGACTCCCGCTTTGTTGTCGAACATCTGCTCGGACATGAGAAAGTTCTCGCCGCATGACCTTTGAATCCAGTCGCGAACTCGGGAACGGCGGAACCGCCCGAAAAAAATTCGAAGGCCGGGATCGGCCTTGGTGGTGGGAATGGGCGCCACGAGTCGAAGATGAAATCAAGGACATTCCCAAGAAAGCCGATGTCGCTATCGTCGGGTCGGGCTACGCGGGCCTATCCGCGGCGCTGGAATTGGCGCGGGCCGGACGCGATGTCGTAGTGCTCGAAGCGAATGTTCCGGGCTATGGCGCGTCCAGCCGCGCCGGCGGGATGATCGGCGCGGGACATGTCGTGCCGTTCGAAAAACTTGCGCGGCAATACGGAGATCGCCAGGCCGCGGCCATATTGCAAGAGGGCGTAAACGCATACGAATTTACAAGGAACCTTATAGAGTCCGAACCGATCGAATGCCACTTCAAGGCTGTCGGCCGCCTAAGGGCCGCTTGGCGAGCCGAGGATTTTGAAACCATCAAGCGCGATGTGGACAATGTAACCCGGTGGCTTGGCTACGATGCCGAGGTCGTTTCAAAAGCCGAACTCGCGAATGAAATCAAGACCGATCTATACGTCGGCGGCTGCTTGTATCGGGGGCATGGCGGCCTGCATTCGGCAATGTTTCAATCCGGGCTCATGGACCTTGCGGTGAAGGCGGGCGCCCGAATACGAGGAAGAGCCAGAGTCGTTGAATTGTCGCGGGAAGGATCCCGCCATCATGTCGCTACGGACAGGGGAACGATCGTTGCGCGAAACGTTATTGTCGCCACCAACGGCTATACCATTCCGGAACTGCGGGCGTTCGCAAAGCGGTTGATTCCGGTTCACGCCTATATGATCGCAACGGAGCAGCTAGGCGAAGAAGTCGTTAATTCGTTGATCCCCAATCACCGGATGATTGTGGAAACCAGGATGCGCCGCTGCTATTACCGGCCGTCGCCCGACCACAAGCGAATTCTATTCGGCGCTCGCGCGTCCCTGGGTCGCATCGACCTCGATAGGGCGGCCAATGTCCTTCGCAGCCTTTTGGTCGAGATTTTTCCCTCGCTAGCCGACGTTTCGGTTACGCATTGCTGGACCGGGCAGCTTGGATTCGCCAAGGATTTTCTTCCGCACATCGGGGAAGTGGACGGCGTGCACTACGCATTGGCCTGCAACGGCACGGGTGTCGCCATGCTGCCTTATGCGGGGCACAAGGCAGCGCTGAAGGTGCTAGGGTCGCCCGAAGGGCAGACGGCCTTCGATGCTCAGGAATTCAGGCGAATCCACCCGCTCTATACGGGCCGTCCGTGGTTTCGGCCGTTCATTTCCGGCTACTACCGGATGATCGATCGTCGCGAGGGCTCGAATTGACGCGTTCCGAACGCCGGCGGATGCTCTGAATTCATGGCTTGGACAGTCGGCGCCGATGTGGGGGGAACCTTCACGGACTTCTATGCCGTCAACGAAATCGACGGCAGATTCGCGGTTCACAAAACGCTTTCCACTCCGAGCAACCCGGCGCGCGCGATTACGCTGGGTCTCGAGGAGATGTGCCGGCGAAACGGTATCGACGTGAAGGACATCGAACGGTTTTCGCACGGCACGACGGTAGGAACCAATATACTGATTCAGCGCAAAGGCGCCCGAGTCGCTGTGATCACGACCGAGGGATTCCGGGATCTTCTAGAAATCGGCCGTCAAACCCGACCCAAGATATTTAGCCTTCAAGAGGACTATCCGCCGCCGCTGGCGCCGAGAATGCACCGATTCGAGGTCGAGGAAAGAATGGGTCCGAACGGGGAGGTCGTCCAGCCGCTTGGCGAGGAGGATATTGCCCTGGCGGTCGCTAAAGTTCGCGAAAGCGGCGTCGACGCCTGCGCCGTGTGCCTCCTGTTCTCCTTCGTCTCGGACAGGCACGAGAAGGCGATCGCGGCGGCCTTGGGATACGCGGCGCCGAACGTCTTTGTTTCGCTGTCGTCGGACATTTATCCGGAAATCCGCGAATACGAGCGGTTTTCCACCGCGGTGCTGAACGCATATCTGCAACCGGCGTTCGACGACTATCTGACGCTGCTGGAATCGAATCTCCGCGAAATCATTCCAGCCGCCGTGATCGGCATGAATCAGTCGAATGGCGGGCTGACATCGATCGGGTGCGCCCGCGACTACCCGGTCCGAACCGTCTTGTCCGGCCCGGCCGCCGGCGTCCTCGGCGCAATTGATGCCGGGATTCGCACTTCGTACCGCGACATCATTACGCTCGATATGGGCGGTACTAGCGCGGATGTCAGCCTCATCCGAAACGGCGACGCGGAAATCTGCACGAGCCGAGATGTCGCGGGCTTTCCCGTTAGGCTTCCGATGCTCGATGTTCATACGATCGGCGCAGGCGGCGGATCCGTAGCTTGGTTCGACAAGGACGGGCTCATGAAAGTCGGTCCTATAAGCGCCGGGGCGGCTCCAGGACCTGCCTGCTATGGACAAGGCGGAACGGAGCCGACAGTTTCGGACGCGAACGCGGTCCTGGGCCGTCTCGATTCAAACGGGCTGCTCGATGGCGAGATGACGCTTGACCTCGATGCCGCGAGAGAGGCTATCCGCCCGGCGGCGAAAAGGATCGGATTCACCGTCGAAGCGACGGCCCTCGGGATAATCGACATTGTCGTGTCGAATATGGTGCACGCGGTTCGCAAGATTTCGGTGGAGCGCGGCTTTGATCCGCGAGATTTCGCGCTGATGCCGTTCGGCGGAGCCGGGGGCCTCCACGCCGTCGATGTCGCGCGGCTGCTTAAGATCCGAACCGTCGTCGTTCCGCGTTCACCCGGCATTCTCTGCGCGCAGGGCCTGGTTGTCGCGGACAAGAAAGAAGATCTGGTTAAAACGGCTCGAATTCGCGTTTCGGACGACTATCGCGAAACCGCCTTCCTAGCGCTCGGCGACCTAATGGCGGAGCTGGGCGAATGGTTCGAGCGGGAGCGAATTCCCGAAGGCGAACGAGATCAGAAGATCGCCTTTGACATGCGGTTCTTCGGCCAGAACTACGAACTCCGCGTTCCATTGCCGAACTCCGGCGCGGGCATGCTCCCGGACAGCGACTCTCTCGAATCCATGTTCCTAGCCGAGCACCGGCGCAGCTATGGCTTCGCCAATGCGGGAGACGACATCGAAATCGTCAATATTCGCCTTACGGGCATCGGGCATCGACGGAACAGGATTTCGGCTGGCGAAGCGCAGCCCGCCGCCGATTCGCCCGAGCCGCACTCAATTCGCCCCGTGTACTTCAAGCCCGGCGAGCCGACAGACACGCCAATGTTTCACCGCCGGGCACTTGTGCCGGGGCACCGCATTGCCGGTCCGGCGATCATTGGCCAGCTGGATTCGACAACCGTGGTCGGTATCGGCGATTCACTTATTGTCGATAGGCATTCCAATCTGATTATCGAGATCGCGCAGCACCGGCCGGAACAACGATGACTAAACCGAAAATCGACCCGATCACTCTCGAGATATTGTTGAATGCTCTCCGGTCCGTTGCCGACGAGGCGTACAACGCGCTGACCCGTAGCGCGTACTCGACCAACATCAAGGAGCGCAAAGATCACTCGACGGCCGTAATGGATGCGAAGGGGAGGCTTATCGCGCAGGCGGAGAACTCGCTGCCGATTCACTTGTCCTCGATGGCCGGCCTCATGCGGGCCCTGCTCGAAAAATACTCCGTCGAGGAAATTCGGGAAGGAGACATTTTTGTTTCGAACGACCCTCACGCGGCCGGGGGATCGCACTTGCCCGACATCAATTTGGCCATGCCTATATTCTACGACGGCAAGCTTTTGGCCTTCGCTTGCAACATAGCGCACCACGCCGATGTCGGCGGCATGGCCCCCGGATCTGTGGCCGGCGGGATGACCGAAATCTACCAGGAAGGTTTGCGCATCCCTGCAGTTAAGCTATTCGATCGCGGAATGCTCGTTCGCGACATCTTCGAAATCCTGCTGCTAAATGTCCGCGTGCCTTCGGAAAGGCGAGGAGACTACAACGCGCAAATCGCGGCGTGCCGCCTTAGCGAGCGGCGAATGACCGAGATCGCCGAGCGATATTCCGCCGACACGCTAAAGGTTGCTTTCGACGAGATCATCCGTCGAACGGAAAACAGGCTTCGCGCTGCGATTCAAGACCTGCCGGACGGCATATATTCGTTCGAGGATTTGATGGACGATGACGGCTGCGGGAATTTCGACATTCGAATCGCGATAACCGTCCGGATTTCGGGCGACCGGATTTCCTTCGATTTTGAAGGGACGGCTCCGCAGGCGAAGGGAAACATAAATTCACCGTACAATGCCAGCCACGCAACGCTCTGCTACGTGTTGAAAGCGCTTGTCGATCCGGACGTGCCGAACAATGAAGGCGTACTGAACGTATGCGAAATGATCGCTGAACCGGGCTCGCTCGTCAACTGCATTGCGCCGGCCGCGTGCGCGTCGCGCGCCAATACTTGCCAGCGAATCGTCGATGTCGTGATCGGCGCATTGGCCGCAGCTATTCCCGAGGCCGCCGTGGCAGCTTCAAACGGCGCCAATACGGCGGCAGTTTATTCCGGGCAGTTTCCGAGAAGCGGCGAACCATACGTATATCTCGAGACAATAGGCGGAGGCTTCGGCGGCAGGGCGACCAAAGATGGAACCGACGGAGTTCAGGTCCATTCGACGAATACGTCAAACCTGCCTATAGAGGTGGTGGAATCCGAGTACCCGCTGAGGGTCACGAGATATGAACTCGTCCCGAATTCCGGCGGCGCGGGCGAACACAGGGGCGGCTTGGCCATCCGGCGAGACGTAATGCCAATCGACCATTTCTGTACGTTTAGCGGACAAGGCGAAAGATTCCGCCTCCGCCCATGGGGGCTGTTCGGCGGCGAGCGCGGCGAAAACGGTCGATTCGCACTATTCAATCCTAAAGAACGCCGTACGACGCTTCCCGGAAAGCCCATGGCCGTCGAAGTGCCGCCAGGCACGACGATTTCAGTCCAGACGGCAGGCGGCGGCGGCTACGGCAGCCCGAAAAAGCGAAGCGCGTCAGCGCAAGCCGCCGACCTCGCGAGCGGCAAATTTTCCAGCGAATTCATGAAAACGCACTATGAATGAGCATGATGGCGCGAATAGCCACGAGAAATTGAAGATGAAAAGAAATTTTTTCCGACAGTTCAGCGCAAAATCCGTCGGCGAACTTTCAATTCCAGATTGTAAAAAGGTCGAATTAGCGTACTCTTTGAATTTCCGCGAACTGGCAGTCATCACGATGCCGCGTGCTGTCAGTGCTTTACTTGAAACGCGGGCATCCAAGAGCCCAGCCATTTCCTTCCGCGCCCGTAGCTGTACTCCAAGTTGTCGATTATCCTCAAGGCATTGAAAGCTTCGTTCTCGTCATTCCAGCAGGTGCGGTCGGCCCACATTTTCTCCGTCAGCCGCTTCGATACCTCGGCGAGGAACCTTTCAGTCGAAAACAGGTAGCTCCAAATCTCAGGTGGGAGTTCGGAATTCCTAGAGTGCGACGCGAAGATTTTTGCGAAACGAGCGATAGTTGATGGCTGTGTAAAGCGCGATTTACCGCCAGTATCGCGCGATTTTAAGTAACGGTAGACACTTTAGGTTATTCTTGCCAAGAGTAGGAAATTCAACTCGGCAGGAGCCTAAGCGCAAAAGCAAGAACCGGGAAGTTGCCCCTTTTACCAATTTCAAATGTGTAAGGCAAAAGTAATGAGGCTTTTAAACCGAACGTTCCTGCAATTACACCTGGTTTTGTCAACATGACCGCCCGAATAAAGACAGTTAAAATAAAAAATTTTCGTTCGCTTGCCGATATTTCCATTAGTCTTGGTGGGGTTAATGTGTTTTTTGGTCCCAACGGGTCGGGCAAATCCACGTTTCTTGGTTTGCTTCGGTTTGTTCGTGATTGCGCCATTCGTGGTGTCGAACCAGCTTCATCTTCACGCAGCCATGATATCGGAATCCTATGGGATCAGGCACCTGACAATGATCAGGCCATTCATATGAACCTTTCGACGGAACATGTGGAGTACGAACTGTCATTCAACCTGACAACGGGCCGTATCGACTCTAATCCAGGCGAACTTCTTCGTAATACAAATGGCGATGTTATTATTCAAAGAACGGTGGGAACAGAAATTGCAAAATTTTACCACGGCGCTGTTAACCAAGTAACGACGGTAACGTTACGAGAACCAGATAAACTGAGTTTGAATCTGTATCTTAACTTCAATCAAGCAGATCAGCAGGCGGGCGAATTGGATCGATTACTGCATTATGTCCGGTACTTTCATTCCCGTTCATTTCTTCTTCACCGCCTGAAAACTTCTGGTTCGGAGTCGACTCCATATGTACGGCTATACGAACGAGGCGAAAACGCGTGGTCAGTGTTGCGAAATTTGCATGATTCCATGAGAGTCGACGAGCGTTACGATACGATCGTTGAATTTATGTCGAAAGCATTTCCGACGTATGAGCATGTCATTGTCGAGCAAACCGGATCTAATTCTGTCTATGCCAAGTTTAAGGAACGTTGCAAAACAAATCCCATCCATGCTTCGGGAGTTTCCGACGGCCACCTCCAGCTGCTTCTGCTACTTCTTGCCCTGTTTTCCGAGCGCAAGGAACAGGCTTCACTATTGCTATTTGATGAGCCGGAGGTTTCGCTTCATCCATGGGCGATTTCCGTATTCGCGGATGCTGTCAAGTTGGCGGCTTCCCAATGGAACAGGCAAGTCCTTATAGCATCTCATTCACCCGTGCTTATCAGCCAGTTTGAACCGGAAAACATTTTTTCAACTGCAATTGTCGGGACAAAAACAGAATTCAGGCGTTTAACCGAGGTCAAAGGCATCTCTGACCTGCTCAAGGAATATGCGACAGGATCACTATATATGTCCGAATTGGTCGGGGCCCAATCCATTGATGAAATTAGAGGGGCGTGATTGCCAATGGTCACAACATGTGATGCCGGTAATTATTTTTGATTTGGTTTACTAGTAACTGGGTAGGGCGAAAGAAAATTTGCGCCACAAATTTTTCGCAGTTTGATGGACTCCGGAAATTGCTCTTTCACAGTAATTCGGAAAATCAATCAACGATCGCCTATCTGTTCCCCAAAACAGAAAATCAAAATGGTTGGCAGCGGCAAAACCATTCCTGATCGAGATGCAGAAGAAATCGGCGTTCCTGCGAGGCGATTTTTGAACAAGGCCAATAGTTTCGTTGTTATACTCGATGACTTGGAGAAAAGCCGTGAAGATAGCTTTCAAGGTGTGTTCTGTCGATATCGCATGGCACTGGATACGATGTTGGGCACGCCGATACGCAGGAGAGCGGCCGTTCATTTTCTTGTCTTTATGATTGAGGCGTACTATTTTGCCGATTCTAAGGCGGTAAACTCCATTTTCAAGACAAATTTGAATGATTTTGATGGTGACGTTGAGATTATTAGTAACCCAAAATCGAAACTGAAAAATCTGGCAGAAAATTTTGACGAAATTAAGCACGGACAGCAAATTGTCGAACATCTCGACTTGCGACATATTCTCTCGAATCCAGAACATTGCGCGTCATTAAGGAGCCTTTTCAAATGGTGCGCCACGGCTATCGGAAGTAAAATGACGGATGAATTTCAATTGGCCGAAGGTAAATGTTGTCCAATCACGGCAGTGCAAATTGAGGATCTCCGGCATCCCGATTCGCCGGAGAAGTAGATCAGAGCTATACCGGCTGGCGGGCCGCGCCGCCGCTGAGCTCCCGGCCTGGATCGTGACCGGGCGCGGGGCGCCGCCGGCTTCGAGCGAACGGTCGGCCTGTCCATCCTGGCGGCGAACCTGCACCCGACCGGCTAGGTCGCGCAGAGTCGGGAGCGCAAGCGCGGGATACGGCTCGCCGCCTGATTCGGAGCCACCTGATCATGGCAGTGCCGACCCCGGATCAGCGACGGGGCGGCGGCCTATCGTCCGTACTGCGGATTTCCGGCCCGCTAGGCCACGAAGCGGCGACAATCGCCGCAAAATCGCCGAAAAAGCCGCCGAAGGAAATCCGACCGAATTAGTCAGGACAAATAATTGCAAGCTTCGGCGGAAAAAAAGTAGAGGTTTTCCGCCAAGCACTAACTACCGGATTGCTCCTCTTACCCGGTTGGTATATGGCTTGGGATAACAAAAAGAGGCAAAGAGTAGCATGCCCACAATTGTTATCGCTTCTCCAACGGGAGGTGCAGGGAAGACGACTGCGGCTGTCTTTCTCGCGACTGAATTCGCTAGGGCAGGCGCTTTCAAAACGCTTCTTGATTGTGACCCGAATCACTCGGCATCACTCTGGTGGTCTAGTGGTATCCGGCCATCAGGAATTGAAGTCCTTTCGGACGTGACTAACTCCAACGTCGTCCGGACCATCAAGGAACATGACCGAAAAGGCGGTGTAGTGATCTGTGATCTCGAGGGCATCGCATCACGCCTTGTATCTCGGGCGATTTCCCAGGCCGACCTGATTCTCATACCGATGCGCGCGACGACTCTTGATACGACTGTCGGGATCCGCACGGTCGCGCTTATTCAGGAAGAGGAGGAGGCGCTCTGGACCGGTCGATCCGGCAAGCTGTGTTCTTCCCGATGACGCACGCTATCCGCTCAAGGCAACATTTGGGCTTTAAACAGTCGCTTGCCGGGCAAGGGATCACAATCGTAAACCCCCTCTGGAACGTACGGCATATTCCGCTCTGTTCCAGTTCGGTGGTAACCTGCACTCGATACCCGCCCAGGGAGCCATGGAAAATGCACAGGAGAATGCCAGGCCCTTCGCAGAGGTGGATTTTGCACAACTGGTTTCAACACGGGAGACAGACAATGAGCAGCGACAATCCATTCGGCATTCAGATCGAAGCGCTCAGAAAGAGTCTCAAGCAGGAAACCACGCCTCCAGAGGTGGTTGATGAGATCGGAGACCGTCACGGGTTTTCTGATCGCGGCGGGCTTCGGCGGGGCGGGCGCGCTCCAAGTCCCAGAACCGGTCAGGTTCATGCCAAGGTCTTGCCGGAGGTATCCCGCGGAATCGCAACCGAAGCTAGACGGCGCGGCATCCAGCAAAGGGTGATTATCGAAGAGGCATGGACGCTGTACAATGCGCAATCGTGAGCACAGGAGCACTGGTCCAGACATTATCTGTGATGCACCAACCGGGACTCCAAAATCCCGGCAGGGCAGGGAGAACCGATTAGCCTCGTCATCTGCAATATTGGTGTTGTAGTAAGACATGGCAGGACAGCGGTGAGGACCGAATGGCAAATCGAGCAGATAACAATGGCGCCAATCTCGGTTTCGAGGCGCAGCTCTGGGCCACGGCGGACAAGCTGCGCGGCAATATGGAGCCGTCCGATTACAAGCACGTCGCCCTGGGCCTGATTTTTCTCAAATACATCTCGGATGCCTTCGAGGCGAAGCGGGAGGAGTTGCTCGGGGAGGAACTGGCCGATGCCGAGGATCCTGAGGAATATCTTGCTGAGAACGTCTTCTGGGTTCCGAAGGATGCCCGCTGGTCGCATCTGCAGGCCAGGGCCAGGCGGCCGGCTATTGGCAAGGACATCGATGTCGCCATGCAGGCGATCGAGGCCAGCAACGCCTCCCTCAAGGGTGTTCTTCCCAAGGACTATGCCCGGCCGGCGCTCAACAAAGTCATGCTTGGCGAACTGATCGATCTTGTGAGCGGGATCGGCATGGCCGAAGAGGCCAACCGCTCCCGCGATATTCTCGGGCGGGTTTACGAGTATTTCCTCGGCGGTTTCGCCGGAGCCGAGGGAAAGCGCGGCGGCGAATTCTACACACCCCGTTCCGTGGTCCGGCTCCTGGTCGAGATGCTGGAGCCCTACAAGGGCCGGGTCTATGACCCCTGCTGTGGCTCCGGGGGCATGTTCGTCCAGTCCGAGAAATTCGTCGAGGAACATGGCGGCCGGATCGGCGACATCGCCATTTACGGGCAGGAGAGCAACTACACGACCTGGCGGCTTGCGAAGATAAACCTCGCGGTGCGCGGCATCGACGCCGATATCCGCTGGAACAACGAGGGCAGTTTCCACAAGGACGAATTGCCGGATCTCAGGGCCGATTTCATCCTCGCCAATCCGCCTTTCAATATCTCAGACTGGGGAGGAGACCGGCTGCGGGAGGATGCACGCTGGAAGTTTGGCGTGCCGCCGGTCGGCAATGCCAACTACGCCTGGCTCCAGCACATCCACCACCACCTAGCCCCGAACGGCACGGCGGGCGTGGTGCTCGCCAATGGTTCGATGTCCTCGGCGAAGTCCGGCGAGGGCGGCATCCGCCGTGTGATGGTTGAAGCCGATGCGGTGGACTGCATGATCGCTCTGCCCGGCCAGCTCTTCTACTCGACCCAGATCCCCGCCTGTCTGTGGTTCCTGGCGCGCAACAAGAATCCCGGCGGGGAATGCCGTGATCGACGTGGGGAAGTGCTGTTCATCGATGCCCGCAATCAGGCGCATATGGTGGACCGGACCCGGAAGGAGTTCTCTGACAAGGCCATCGCCCGAATCGCTGGTGCATATCACGCTTGGTGCGGGGGGGCGGACATGCCGACTTACGAGGACGAACCGGGATTCTGCAAGTCCGCCACGCTGGAGGAGATCAGGGAGCATAACCATGTCCTGACACCCGGCCGCTATGTCGGCGCGGCTGTGAGCGACGAGGACGACGTGCCATTTGAAGAGCGGTTTGCGGGATTAAAGGACACGTTGGCAGAACAGTTTGCGGAGGCCGAGGAACTAAGCACACTGATCCAGATGAAACTGGAGGAGGTGTTTCATGCCGGTTAGTTGGCTCTCAGATATCGCCGACATCATTATGGGCCAGTCGCCGCCCGGCGATACTTGCAATAACAGTGGTTCCGGGATGCCTCTACTCAATGGGCCGACAGAGTTTGGGCCTCATTACCCTTCGCCTGTACAGTTCACCATTGATCCACGAAAACGTGCGCTGCAAGGAGACTTACTCTTTTGCGTGCGGGGCTCCGTGGGAAGAATGAACTGGGCCGATCAAGATTATGCAATTGGCCGTGGTGTAGCTGCTATCAGGCACCGCGAAAACCTAAACCTACAGCCACTTGTTCGTGGATTAATCGAGGAGCAACTTCCGACTCTATTGCAATCTGCTACGGGTTCAACATTCCCAAATGTATCTGCCAAGCAACTTGGAATCCTTCAGGTTCCAAAACTGTCCAACGACCAGTTATTTAAAGTGGCTTCGTTACTCGGTGCTCTCGACGACAAGATCGAACTAAACCGCCGGATGAACGAGACGCTGGAAGCGATGGCGCGGGCGATCTTCAGGGACTGGTTCGTCGATTTCGGCCCCACCCGCGCCAAGGCCGAAGGCCGCGAGCCCTACCTGGCCCCGGAACTCTGGGACCTGTTTCCCGACGCACTGGATGGCGAGGGTAAACCGGATAGTTGGGAAGCCCGAAGGCTGGAGAACTTCCTTGAGTTTAATTACGGCAAGTCGCTCCCTGCGAGAAAAAGAACACCTGGAAAATTTGCTGTTTATGGTTCGGGAGGTCTGGTAGGAACACATGACACTGCCTTGATCGAAGGACCGGCGGTTATCGTAGGGCGAAAAGGAACGGTTGGAAGTCTTTATTGGGAGGATGGCCCAGCTTTCCCGATCGATACAGTATTTTATGTGGTGCCACGCATTGGCTCCCTTCTGTTCAGTTATCAGCTTCTTGCTTCCCTTCCACTGTGCGATATGAACACGGACGCTGCAGTTCCCGGACTCAATCGAGGCAATGCATATCGCCTAGAGTTTCCTCTACCCACGTCTGAACTGATATCAGCATTTGAAGAAATTGTAGGTGCTCTTTGGAAGCGGAGGACAATTAACCTGGAAGAAACACTAACTCTCGCCCAAACCCGCGACCTGCTGCTTCCGAAACTCATGTCCGGAGAAATCCGCCTCGGTGAAGCCGAGAAGGAGTTGGAGGCAGTCGCATGAGTTCGCAGTTGGGACGATCCGTTCGTCTTTTCCTGGTGGACGGAACCGCTACCGGCCTCCTCACGGCCGAGATCATGAACTGGACAGGGCATGTGCTGGCCGGATCTCGCAGCGGTCTGCCTGCCTTTCTCAAGCGCCGGGAACTCGACCGGACTGGCATCTATTTCCTCACGGGACCAGATCCCGAAGACCCGGACATACTGCAACTCTACATCGGCGAAAGTGACAATGTGCGCAATCGCCTCGTCCAGCACAGCAAGGATGAGAACAAGGACTTCTGGGAACGCACCTGTGTCGTGACCAGCAAGGACCAGAACATCACCAAGGCGCACGCGCGCTATCTTGAGAGCCGGCTGATTGCCATTGCAAATACCGTCGGCACCGTCGCTGTCGCCAACGGGACAGCCCCGCCCCCTGTCGCTCTACCTGAGGCCGATGCATCGGATATGGAGTTCTTTGTCGATCAGCTTCGGCTGATCCTTCCCGTCCTCGGTCTCGATTTTATGCGCCTTCACACGACCACGGCGCGGACGGCGACAGACGCTACCGACAAGCCGGGACAAACCGATGTTGCACCTCTTTTCCAGCTGGCAAGCAAGAAACACGGCCTCGAAGCCCAAGCATGCGAAATCGATGGCGAATTTGTTGTCTTGGCCGGATCCGGTGCTGTGAAGAATTGGTCAAACGTGTCTGACCACAGCTATTCGAGACGGCACGCCCAGTTGATCAGGACAGGGAAACTCGTGCCCGGAGACAAGGGATGTCTGCGTTTTGCTGAGGATGTTGCATTCCGGAGTCCCAGTGCTGCGTCGGCCGTGATTCTCGGAAGGCCAGACAATGGCAGGATTTCCTGGAAGGTCGGCGGTTCGAATGTCACTTACGGGAACTGGCAGTCCGAACAGGCAATCAAGACATCGGCCGAAGCATCAAATGCCGGCGACGGTGCCGAGGCCATGGAATGAAAATCTCGGAACGCCATGTCGAGGATGCTGCTCTCGAATGGCTCTCCGGGCTCGGCTATACCGTGCTGCACGAGCCGGACATCTCCCCGGAAGGCCCTTCGCCCGAGCGCACCAGCTACAGCCAGGTTGTGCTGACCAAACGGTTCCGGGATGCACTTCTGCGCCTCAACCCGCACCTGCCCACCGAGACGCTGGAGGAGGTGCTGCGCAAGCTGCAGCAGACCGAGATGCCGTCGCTCACCGAGGAGAACCGGCGCCTGCATCGTTACCTGGTCGAAGGCGTGCAGGTCGAGATCACCCGCGAGGATGGCAGCATCGGCGGGGAGATCGCCCGGCTGATCGATTTCAACGATGTGGATGCCAATGACTGGCTGGCAGTGAACCAGTTCACGGTGATCGAACATGAACACAACCGCCGTCCGGATGTCGTGCTGTTCGTCAATGGCCTGCCGCTGGCCGTCATGGAGCTGAAGAATCCCGGTGACGAGAATGCAACCCTGGAAGGGGCATTCAACCAGCTCCAGACCTACAAGGACCAGATCCCCTCCCTGTTCCGCTCCAATGCCATGCTCGTGACCTCTGATGGCATCCAGGCGCGTCTTGGCTCCCTGACCGCCAGTCTCGAGCGCTTCATGCCCTGGCGCACCGTGGATGGTAGCGAAGTTACGCCAAAGGGCACTCCGCAACTCGAAGTCATTATCGAAGGCGTGTTCAGGAAAACCCGGTTCCTGACCCTGGCCCGGGATTTCACCGTGTTCGGAGACACGGGCTCCGGTCTCGTCAAGATCGTTGCCGGCTATCACCAGTTCCATGCCGTGCGCCACGCGATCGAAAGCACGATCGATGCTACCAGTCCCGAGGGAGATCGCCGCATCGGTGTCATCTGGCACACCCAGGGCTCCGGCAAAAGCCTGCTCATGGCCTTCTATGCCAGGCAGATCATCGTCCACCCGGCGATGGAAAACCCGACCATCGTCGTCATCACCGATCGCAATGACCTTGATGACCAACTCTTCGGCACCTTCTCCATGTGCCGCGACCTGCTTCGCCAGATCCCTCAGCAGGCCGACAGCCGTGAGGATTTGCAGAAGGCCCTGACCCGCCCCTCCGGCGGCGTGGTGTTCACGACCATCCAGAAATTCGCACCCGAGACCGGCGAGACCGATTACCCGGTCCTGACCGACCGCCGGAACGTCGTCGTGATCGCCGACGAGGCCCATCGCAGCCAGTATGGTTTCCGGGCCAGGGTAGGACGCAAAACCGGCAAAATCTCCTATGGCTTTGCCAAGTATCTCCGCGACGCCCTGCCGAACGCCTCCTTCATCGGTTTCACGGGAACGCCGATCGAAAAGGAAGACGTGAACACCCCCGCCATATTCGGCGAGTATATCGATGTCTACGACATCAACCGGGGTGTCGAGGACGGTGCAACCGTGCCGATCTATTACGAAAGCCGCCTTGCCCGGATCGAACTGGACGAGGACGAGAAGCCCAAACTCGACGACGAGATCGTGGAGTTGACCGAAGACGAGGTCGAGAGCGAGCAGGAGCGGCTCAAGCGCAAATGGGCAAATGTCGAGGCTGTTGTCGGAGCCGGAAAGCGCGTTGCCCTGGTTGCCGAAGACCTCGTGGAGCATTTCGAGAACCGGGTTGCCGGCATGGATGGCAAGGCGATGATCGTCTGCATGAGCCGGCGGATCTGCGTTGCGCTCTATGACGAGGTCATCAGGCTGCGCCCCGAATGGCACAGCGCTGACAACGAGAGCGGCGCCATCAAGATCGTCATGACCGGCGCTGCCTCGGATCCAAAGGAATGGCAACAGCATATCGGCGGCAAGTCGCGCCGGGACCTGCTTGCCAAGCGTATCAAGGATCCCGGCGATCCGCTCAGACTGGTCATCGTCCGGGACATGTGGCTGACCGGATTCGACGTGCCGTGCATGCATACGATGTATGTCGACAAGCCCATGCGGGGCCATGGGCTCATGCAGGCGATTGCCCGCGTCAACCGGGTGTTCCGCGACAAGCCAGCAGGGCTCATCGTCGACTATATCGGCATCGCCCAGAAGCTGAAATCAGCCCTGGGGCAATACTCACGCGAGGACCGGCAACACGCGGGCATCGATGAGACCGAGGCCGTTGCCGTGATGGGGGAGAAGTTCGAGATCGTGCGCGACATGTTCCACGGTTTCGACTACCGGTCCGGACTTGCCGGATCCCCGCAGGAACGGCTTGCAGCGCTTGCCGGCGCGATCGAATGGATCCTCGAGATGCAGCAGCGCGAGGCAGCCAGGGAAACGACCGAGGAGGGCAGGAAGCACGCACATCGCCGGTTCAACGATGCCGTTCTGGCCCTCTCCAAGGCGTTTGCCCTCGCAGCCGCCAGCGATGAAGCACGAGAAATCCGCGATGAGGTGGGGTTCTTCCAGACCGTCCGGGCTGCGCTTGCCAAGAGCACGTCTGGCAATGGCAAGTCTTCCATTGCCCGGGATCTGGCCGTGCAGCAGATCGTCAGCAGCGCCGTCATCTCGACCGACATCGTCGATATTCTCAAGGCCTCCGGCCTGGAGACGCCGGACATCTCGATCCTCTCCGACGAGTTCCTGGCCGAGGTGCAGGGGATGGAGAAGAAGAACCTGGCCATGGAAGCGCTGCGCAAGCTCATCAACGGCGAAATCCGCTCGCAGAGCCGCGTCAATGTCGTGCAGACCCGGGCCTTTTCCGACCGGCTGGAGGAGGCGATCGCCCGCTACCACAGCGGTGCCATCACGACTGCGGAAGTCCTCCAGGAACTGATCAACCTCGCCAGGGATATCCGCGCTGCGCACCAGCGCGGCGAGGAGGAGGGGCTTACCCAGGAGGAGATCTCCTTCTACGATGCCCTGGCCCAGAATGAGAGTGCGGTTGAGGTGATGGGCAACGCCCATCTCCGTGTCATCGCCCATGAACTCTTGAGCAGCCTGAAAAGCAGGGCATCTGTCGATTGGCAGCACCATGAGCCTGCCCGGGCGCGGATGCGGGTTGTGGTCAAACGTATTCTCCGCAAGCATGGCTATCCGCCGGACCTTCAGGATGCCGCCGTACAGACCGTCCTGCAGCAGGCCGAGGTCCTTTCGGCGCGGTGGGCGGCATGACAATGCCACGTGACGATCTTGCTGCGCTGATCCTAACTGAAGCCGATACAGAGTTTGGTGTGCTGCTCGTTTGATAGGTGATAGTTCAAGAGACAGGGACAGGGCAGGGTGAAATGCCTGCAATACCGGCAGGTCACTCCACACCACATTGAGTCAATCAGGAAGTTTAGTGATGGACAGAACCTTCGAGAGCATTCCAGACGGAAAACTTGACGAAGCGGACCAGCAATCGATGTTGGTCAGCTTGGGCTGGTCGAAAGGAATCACATGGAATGAACTACTTCTCTCCAGGCGTGTGCTGATCGTCTCGGAGGCAGGCGCAGGCAAGACCTTTGAATGCCGCAGACAGGCAAAAAAGCTTTGGGATGCCGGCGAACCAGCGTTCTTCATTGAACTTGCGGGATCGGAAGACCTCCGAATGCAACTGGACGATGAACAGGAGGAGCGACTAGAAAACTGGCTCTCATCACAATCCGATGTCGCAACATTTTTTCTCGATTCGATCGATGAGTTGCGACTAACTCAACGTTCTTTTGAGATGGCCCTCAAACGCTTCAAGAAAGTGATCGGAAGCGAACGACTCCATCGAGTGCGGGTTGTTGTCACCACTCGGCCGATTGAACTTGACAAGCAGGTTTTGCACCGTGTGCTTCCCGTTCCGCCGGAGTCGAATGAAGAAGCCTTCGCGATGATCGCAATGGGTCAAGTTCAGAGACCGGCGCCAGAAGACGACGATGCAGTTCCTGATTGGAGGACGGTCGCTCTCATGCCACTGTCTGACGAACAGATTGCCGAGTTGGCCAATAATCAAGGGGTAAATGATGCCGATGCTTTTCTCACAGATATCAGGAAACGGAACGCGCAGGAATTCGCAAGGCGTCCGCAGGACCTTATCGAGCTGTGTGCGGATTGGCCGGGCCATGAACGTATCCGAACACACCTGGATCAGGTGAAAGCAAATGTACGTGTAAAGCTGCAGCCGAGGACCGACAGGCCCGAGCCTGCTGAGTTGTCCGTTGACAAGGCCATGGAAGGGTCCAGTCGGTTGGCGCTCGCAATGCTGGTCACGCGCCGCATGACGATCAGGCACAGCGCAGCATCTGATGACCTCAGCGATGAGGCCGCACTTGATCCTGTGCGCATCCTGTCCGACTGGAAATCAGATGAGCGAAAGGCGTTATTGGAGCGGCCGCTGTTCGGCTTTGCGTCCTACGGCCGTGTACGCTTCCACCATCGTTCCGTCATGGAATTTCTTGCCGCAAAACGTCTTCGCAAACACCTTGAAGATGGCAAGCCAATTTCCTTTCTCAAGCGGCTGCTCTTTACCGAGACCAGGGACAAGACGATTGTCCGCCCGTCAAAACGGCCGATCGCCGGATGGCTGGCACTTTGCGAGGATCGAATTTTCGAGTTGCTGCGGGACAACGAACCTGATGTGCTGCTGGACGAGGGAGATCCGGAGTCCCTTTCGCTGAGGCAGCGCTGTCAGGCATTGCGTGCCTATGTGACGCGTCACGGCCAGGGCGGATGGCGCGGCTTGAGGGTTCCACACATCCAGATCCATCGATTTGCTTCCCCCGAATTGGCAGGCGAGATCAACGAACTCTGGAAAACGGATATTCAAAACACCGAGGTGCGTCAGATACTTCTCAATCTTATTGTGTCTGGCCCAATGACAGGTTGTGCTGACATCGCACATGACGTTGCCCGTGACGTCAACGCGTCTCCGACGGAAAGGCTAGGTGCAGTCAACGCCTTGATTGCGATCCGGGATTCCAGGATCGAAGACATTGCATCCGAGTTGGCAGCCAATTGTCCCAGATGGTCGGACGAGATTGCGCGCGGCATCTTAATTCAAATGTTTCCCAAGGATCTCACAATTGACCAGGCTTGTCAGATACTGGGTTGGGTCACAGAGGAAAAGTTCAGTGCCAACAGTCTGAGTTGGAACCTGCCGCGGCTAATTGCCGATGCCGATCTCGAACCAATGGATCTGAAAGCACTTCGCGACGGTTTGTCGCACTTGCTTGCTGCCGGACTACGTTGGGTCAAAGACAGGCAATGCCTTGACTGTGACCGTTCACATCTCCGCAACGCATTGGCTGCGGTTTGTATTCAGGGACTCGGCCACAGCAGAAGTGAAGACTGGCTGAAAGCGAGCGTTCTCGCTGTTTTCTTGAATTGTCATGACAGAAATAGCAGCGAGAAAGTACGTAACATACTCCGTGACCGCCTGACGAACTTGAACGCCGACGAAAACTCGCGCCTCTTTTGGGTTGCTGATTCCGTGATGCAGAAATTTCGACCATTTGCCGATCAATTGAACCGCCTGATTGAAGTCATCCAGTGCGATGGACCCGTCAAGCTCACCGCAGAGCGGGATTTGGAATGGGTCATTGAGACCTTGGGCGACGCCTCCAGAGCGCCGGCCGACCGGGAACTGTTGTTGGAAGCCGCAATGAAACTGCCACCTGACCCTGACCGGCGGGAGGCACATGTGTCAGGATTGAAACCACTCGTTGCCGATCAGCCAGATCTGACGGCCAAAATCGAAAATTTCTTGAAGCCATCGAAGCATCACAAAAAACACAAGTACTGGGTGAAGCAAGCGGAAAAACAAAAAGAAAAGCAACGGCAGGAGGAAGCCAAGGCCAAGTCTGACTGGAAATCGTTATGGCGAGAAGTCGCAAATCACCCTGAAAAAGCATTTTCGCCCGAACGCGGTTTCAGCACAGCTTGGGATCTCTGGCAGGTAATGAGAGAGAGCGGGGATTTCAGCCAGGAATCGGGATGGAACTGGCGATTTATCGAGGAGAACTTCGGCAAGGAATCCGCTGATCGCCTGCGATGCAAACTGATGGCCATCTGGCGCAATAACCACCCAGATCTTCCGAGCGAGAGGTCGGAAGATGGGCTCAATCAGCAAACAGCCGGGTGTAGGCTGGGGTTCGCTGCAATCTATGCTGAGGCCGAGGGTTCTTCATGGGCAACCGAGCTCACTGAAGAGGAAGCGAAGCTCGCTGCTCGATACGCCTTTATTGACACCAATGGAATACCATACTGGATGGAACATGTCGTTGATGTCCATCCGGATGCAGTGGATGAAATCCTAGTGATCAAACTGGACTGGGAACTCAGTAATAGTTCTGCGAACGTCGGCGGTTCGATGTTTCTGCAGCACATCTTCTACGCGCCGACTTCGGTTGCCAGACGGTGTGTTCCCCGGCTGCTTGATTGGTTGAAGCAGAACGATGAAACGGCTGCCGATAAGGTCGAAATTGCCGGGATTGCACGCCGCCTTCGGCAGATAACCCGCATATTGCTGAGGCATGGGGGTGATGACGAGCAGAAGCGCCTGCGCAAGATCGCTCAACGGAAACTCCGGTTGAAACCGCCTGAAGAGCTTGCATACGTTTGGTTGCCCACTCTCATGCAAATTGATCCAGAACTTGGCGTATCAGAGTTCGAAAAGTTGATCAGGGAGGTCGAACCAGCAGCAGAAAGTCAAGCCGTCAGCTGGTTCAGCGTTTTGTTTGGAGATCATCCAGGTCGGATAAACCTTGAGGCAGAGGCTTTTTCACCTCAACTTCTTCTTAGACTTGTCTGCCTTGCCTATCAACATATGCAGCTAGATGACGATGCCGTGCACCAGGGTACCTACACGCCGGATATGCGCGACAGTGCCCAATACGCACGAAATGCTATTGTAACAGCTCTGTTCAATGCAAAAGGTGAAGAAGGCTGGGCTGCGAAGCTAGAAATGGCTGACGACCCGCTTTGCGAACATTTCAAGGATCGTATTCTTGCGGTAGCAGAAGAACACTGGGCCAAGGAAATTGATTCAGATGTTTTCAATACGGAGCAGGCTGTTTCTCTCGACAAGACAGGTGAGGCACCTCCGTCAACCAACGGGGCAATGTTTGCCCTCATGAAATGTCGTCTCGCTGACCTTGATGAGCTTCTGTCAAGCGACGCGTCTCCAAGGGAAGCCTGGGCGGGAATCAGACAAGAAAAGATCATGCGGCGCGAGATTGCCCGGGCCCTCTGCAATTCAGCTCATGGTCTCTACGGGGTTGACCAGGAAAGAGTGACAGCGGACGAGAAGGAAACGGATATTCGTCTTTGTTCGACAGCGTCCGAACATGAGGCGGTCATCGAACTCAAGATTGCCGAAAAATGGTCGGCAAATGAGCTGCGTAGCGCGGTCTTTGATCAACTGGTCAAAAAATATATGGCACCCGAGAACAGAAGATCCGGGTGCCTGTTGATAACCGTGGCCAAAGATAGGAAATGGAAACTCCCAGACAATGAAACCAAAATTGGTCCATCAGAGTTAAAATCTCTCCTCTGCCACGAAGCGAAACGAGTCGAGGAGAAGGTGGGCGGCGGGGTGAAACTCAGCGTCCACCTACTTGATCTACGCCCCCGATTAGAACCCAAACTCTGATGCCAAACGAGGAAACCATCGAGGCCATGCGGCCCGTCCCGGCCCGGCGAACTGGTGTCTGTCGGTGACATTGACGACCGACCTCAATGCGGATGATTAGGTGGACAGCAGCCTTCAAGCGAGTCTTGTGACGGACTAGCCACTCGCTCGGCGATACCGGGATCATGCTCTGGCTGACTCATGGAGGATCTTCAGGATTGTTATGTTTGGCTCGAGCTGGTGCTGATCTATCGTAAGCCAGATGCAGATCACATTGATTTTGTTCGCCTTGGTTCGCACAGCGAGCTGAGTCTATGACCGTTGACTGTGTTAATCAGGAAACTAGCTGACCAATTCTGCTATCCGCCCCTCCGCAAAACGATCGTTTAGTGAACATCCTCCGGTCCACCTGATAACTACCTGGAAAACGCCTGAATTCCTGTTCGCAAACCCTGTTCCGTATCCGGTGTCCGGACATAGAGGCTCCGCAGGCATTTTCCGAACAGGAGCAACCCCTTGCTGGCAGGATATGCACGCGTCTCGACCTTGGACCAGAATCCCGGGCTGCAGCTCGATGCGCTCGCTGCCGCCGGATGCGGGCGGATCTTCGAGGACCGCGCCTCGGGCGCACGCTCGGACCGGCCCGGCCTTGCAGAGGCACTGGGCCTGGATGCGGAAGGGCGATACGCTGGTCGTCCGGCGGCTGGACCGGCTGGGACGAAGCCTGCCGCAGCTGGTGGCGACGGTCCGCGAGCTCGATGAGAGGGGGTGCGGCTTCCGCTCGCTCACCGAGGGGATCGACACCACCACCGCCAGCGGCATGCTGGTCTTCCACGTTTTCGGTGCGCTGGCTCAGTTCGAGCGGGTTCTCATCAGGGAGCGGACCATGGCCGGACTTGCCGCGGCCCGGGCTCGCGGTCGGAGGGGAGGGCGGCCGAGCAAACTGATGCCGGAGCTTCTCCGCCAGGCCGAGGCGATGCTACAGGACACCAGGGGGGCTATCCCTTCGTCAGCGACGCGGTCCGCAACCTCTCCATCGGGCGCGCCGCCCTTTATCATCACTTTCCAAAGGAGCAGATCCGGGAGCTCAGGGGTTGAGGGAAGGGGGCAGGGCGATGGACATGACACCTAAACGGCAGTTTGGCGATTCCTGATTTCTGTGGCCCAGTCTTCGAGTCTGGCAATCTTCCTCTCAATATCGGCCGGAAACGGAAGACTAGTATTGATTTCGCCCGCCTGACTATGAAGCAGGTTTTAGCATCGACCATAGGCCTCGCGCATGGTGACGCAATCGTGGTTATTAAGAACAGTGAGCTTGATTAGACCATCCGTCTGTATTTTCCGACTGAGGCGCTTCAAGACTGGTGAAACAGCATCTTCAACCGCCCGTTCCCAATCCTCCCGAAGCTCTTTCTCGAACGAACCAACTTCGCGCCGCCAGTTTGTTTGGTCACCGCGCTCGTGGTGGATATCTTTACGTTCTCCAGACGTGTGCGCATCTGTTGCACGCCCTTTTCGACCGGTAGCACATTGGCCGACGGCTTTGAATTGCAGAATCCAACAGCGTCCCCACCCCGGCTCACAACGCGATATCCAATAGGTAGGTACGCGTTCAGTACAGCGGCGATCCGTATTGCCCGACTGCCGCCGACGCCCTGGACGCTGCCGTGAGCGGTTGTCCGGAGCGCACGCCGCGCGGACTGCGCAATCGTGCCGGGGTTCCCCAAATACCGTGAACGAGGGAAGCACCACCTGCTTCATTTAATGTGGTTGCTCATAGCCCCCCGAACGCGGGGAGGCCGCCGGTCGGCTCAAGGCTGAGAACGCGAATCTCGACGCCGAGTGCGACAGGCTCGACGCGCTGCCCGCGGCGAAAGGCTGCTCCTGGATATCGTCCGGATGATCGCCTATCGTGCGTAGAACCGAATGATGCCCGCCGTCGCCGATGCGCAGGGCAAAAAGCGGTGCCCCCGGCGGTTTCTCGCCGAGCTCTTCCAGTCGGAAGCAGACATTGCGCCCGAACCGGACTACGGAATCCTGCGGGTCCGCATCATCGGTGCCGCGAGCAACTCCGGCGACGCAGCGGTCGCCGGGATCCTAGAGGAGCTGACCCGAACCCGCACCGTCTTCCCCGGAACCGGCCTGTGCATGGTCTATGAATTGCTGGCCAAAGCGGCGAAACCGAATAATGGAGGCCGGGAAAGCTCGCCGCCGTAAAACCCGGGGGCAGGACGTCTGAACTTAATGAATTTATGGGACGTTCGCTCGAACCCGTACTCAAGCGTAATGCGCCAGCTGAATAGGTGAGCCATGTGCGGGCATCAATCAAGTGACAAGCACACAATAGGCAAGAAGCGGCTATTTCTTGTCGTGCAAAAAAGAAGCCAATTAGAAACTGGGCGGTACCTCGTTAGCGAAGCAATTTCGGAAATTGGGAGTGGCTCAAAATTGTTGATTTGGCCGCATACGACATTTCCATCATTCAGGCCATATCCAGGCGAGCTTCAATAGACACCCTTTACCATATCGCCCTTTCAAAAAGTTTGAGATAGGCCCTCGTAAATGCAGCAGCTTGTGTGTAGTCATGCGCCAACGTATTGACGGGGCAGAGTACAGTCGAGCCGCAAGAGAATCGCGCGTCGTGGATACCGGACCAAAAATTCGGCGGCCCGTTTAGATCAAGGTATCCCATGTCCTTTTGGACAAAAGGAATTTGAAAATGTCTGATGGAAATTGTGATGTAAGATCACCGTCGTACGATACTGGCCCACTCCCGTTAGACGTGCTTTCGATAGAAGAAAAATCCATACTGCGGGAAATTAACGGTCTTTTAAGAAGGTTGCAGTCGGTTTCGTCAGAAAACCGTAAGAGAAATAGTTGCAGTGAAAAGTCGCCTTGGGAGAAACCTGAATTCGAACGAACGAACAACGTTTTCATGATCGACGGAAGCCGAGGTGTCGGCAAGACATCGTTACTGTTAACACTTATCCAGGGATGGCTCAAGCCCAATGAATACAAGGGCAAAGGGGAAAATGGGGAACACGACGAATGTGGATTCAGCGAAATGGACACTGTCGTTCGACCATTGCCAACCATAGATTTTGATCCGTTGCCACCCGAGTTGCCGCTATACAATTGGATTGGTCAAGCATTTTACCCGCTGGTCCGCGCGCTAAGTTTCGACAGAAGCACCAGATTTTTCGAGGACAGCTACGACGACCACCCAAAAAACAGTTTGATGAGTAAATTTCGAGAAATGCAAACGACTGCGGCGGTCGGATGGTCATCGGGACTTATCAGGGAAGAAATTGCGAAGCATGCCGGGGAGCTGCCCCTATGGCAAGAAGAGCAGCTATCGCGTTGGCAAGATCTCCCCAACAAATGGCGGTTATTCCTCGATAGCCTTTTGACAGAACTCGAACGCTCAAAGTCTATTGATCCCGGATTCCCAAAGGACGCGTTAATCGCGTTGCCAATAGACGACCTTGACTTGCAAGTTCGAAGATCTCGCGAACTTATGGTCGCGCTTCGCGTGTTGCGGCATGAGCGCCTTGTTTTCGTCCTAACTGGTGATAAAGACAACACGGAAAAATCATTGGAAACTTCTTTTTACCGCGACTACGCAAGCGGAATTCGTTCAATAACAGATGGGTCGATGGACGAATTAGTGGAGAATTCGAGAGAACTTGGGCAAAAATTGCTCAAAAAAATAATTCCTTCTTCCCAAATATTCCCAATGGAAGGAATTCCTATCTGGGAAGTCGTCGATTGGCATCCACCTAGCCACGATAAACGCATTGGTGTCGGCAATAGCCGAAAATTTGGAGACCTTTTGGACAGTATGTGGAAGGATGCCACGAAACCACTTAAGTCTGGGGAATATCTAGGAATAGAAAAACTCAGCGACCTTTTAAAGGCTAAGAAAACCGGCGACGATCAGATTAATCTTCGGTTTCGACTTCTGCAAAATTTCTATGATCGCTGGAGCGGAAAAAATAATGGCGGCAACCTCTCCGAAATTGCAGAATTTGTTAGAATTTTACTCGAAGATCCGAATGAAGATAAGTTAATCGTCTCGGAATCTCGTTCCAATGGACCTATTAAATTTGTCGGTGAGCCTGGGATTGCCGCCGGTGCGCCTCGTGTGAGGGATTCTATATCGACCGATCAAAACGGGATATCTCTGAATTGGGCAAAGGATTTGGAGTTTATCTGTCGAAAAGTGAACAAAATTGATAACGAAGATATCCTCTACAATTCAGCATCGCCGCAACTAATGCTAGCTTTTGATCTTGTCGCGAGAGACCCGAAATGTTTTGAATTGGGTGTCGATCTGAGTTTCGCAAAAGATAGTCTTGGACTAGTTTGGACAGAAGATTCAAATACACATACGGTCTTACCATGGCCATTAATAAGAAATCCGAAGTGCCCGGAAGATTGGACCGAATTGGCCAAGAAATGGAAATCGGCACGAGAAAATTGCTGGAACAGAATACCGGCACCAAATGAATGTGAATTGCTTATGGCATGGTGCTGGCTGTCAAGTAAAAAAGAAGACGAATGCAAAAGAAAAGAAATTGAAAAAGTAGGGGCTAAAGATCGTCTTGAGTGCCACTTGGATTGGCTGGATTTGGAAAAATATCCTTCATTGGCGATACTTGGCAGTGATGAATTGGGTCTCTCGAAGACTGTTAAGGAAATTGTGCGTAATAAATTAAAAATTAACGAAAAAGATTGGGAGACTCATGTAGAATCTGCCGCTTGGAAATCTCATAAACCGCTAGACCAAATTTCCTCGAACGATCTCGCTTTTGTTCCGATTCTTGGCCGTCGAATAAAAGATGTTAAGACAGAATATTTGGAAGAACAGAAGGAGAGGCTACGGAATTTGGACTAACGCAAAAGTAATATCAATTCTCATTTATAAAAATACCGTCTAAGAGTTTGTTCCTAAAGTCGGCAAATTATCTATATATTGGAAAAGTTACAAATATTTCCACAAAACCCGACAATATGTGGTATTTTGATTCAAGCTCTAAGGTCCGGTGGGCTAATACCATAAAAAAAGCGGAGAAAAAGTGATGGCGAATTTGCGCATTGGGCTAGATTTTGCCGAGGCAATTTCCGCTACGTTTTCAAGCATTGAGTCATTCCGTGCGTGTTGCACATATCCCGCAAAATTTACTTCCGCAACGTATCTGGAGCGTCGATATTCCGTGCTTGGAATTCGCGAAAGTTCTAACCAAGGACTAAGTAGAATTGTAAGGAATAAAGAAACCATCGAAGATTTTCTGGGGCGAATGTCTGAAGACCTGCTTGAAAGTGATGGCGAAGTGGCGACGCTAAAACCTATCCACGACCGCCCGGGCGAGGAAATCCTTCGTTGGAGGTGGGTAAGTCTAGCGCTCCCGGCCGAACTATTGCTTGCGGCGGCTGACTTAGGCGGAGCGCAGCGCGTGCGAGCATTGAATCCAAATATTCGAATTCTGGAGCCGACTGCGCATCTCCATGTTCATGCAACCGCCGCAGTTCCCTTTTGGAAAATTTGGACTGAATTTGGCAAGTCCCCAAATTTTGACCGAATTCGGGACATTCCCGAAGGTTTTATGAGCGTCGAGGAATGGAAGGCTTGGCTACGTAGAGCGTTTATCGCTTTGCGAGTGCTTAGGATTTGGATGGACAACGGATGCAACGCGCTTGAAATGATTTTTGACAAGCATCCGCGGGTCGAAACCGCAATGGCGGATTTAAGGCGAGGCAGAATCGAATTGTCGACAATATCTGATGAAGCTGCGCTAACGAGATTCATTCTTTTTCAGGATTCATACTTAGAAAAAGGACATTTGACTCGCTCACGAAGCAGGAAACGGAACCATAACGGCCCTTTGGCCGATATCGAATTCGATCGCAGATGTATGGAGTTCATGCGTCGGAAAGCGTCGGTCAGCCTGACCGAAACAAAGAAAATTGAAATTTTTCGAAAACTCTGGGTTCAATTGACCCGCATCCGCGTCATGCTTTTTCGACACCTTGTGCACAACCCCGCGAGAACGGGTCTCGACAATTTTGGGGAGTGCTTCGACCGCTTGGACAATTATATCAATGCTAACTCGCTTCGGCAAGAAGTTGAAGCCGCATTGAGCGTCGATTCGGATATTGCTGTCGAAGTGCTAGAACTTCGCAAGGCTCCCGGGAAATTGAACAAGCTGAAGGAGATGCATAGTCTTTCGCAACGAACGTCAAGAAAAGAACCGAACCAAGTTCGCCGCGGCAATCCACGGCCCGATTGCGGCGTTCGCCGTTCTGACCCGAAGCTCACTTGGACGTTGCATTTCATTAGAGACAAGCATCGAGATAGAGGATTGGAATCCTTAATTTGGTCGCACTCTGCGACGGCAGAAAAGCTAATTTCCAATTTGCGGTACTGTCCGGAATTGTTGAAATCGATTCGCGGGTTGGACGTGGCGGGCCGGGAACTGTCCGGTCCGCTTTGGACCGTAGCAGCTTCGCTGCATAAGGTTCGCGAGGCGTCGAGACAAATTTGCCAAAACCATAAAGGGATTCAACCGTTAAGGATCACTGTGCATGTCGGCGAGGATTTTCGACACTTGCTTTCGGGACTGCGAGCGATTCACGAGCCCTTCTGGTGGAAAATCATGCGACATGGTGATCGAGTAGGACATGCATCGGCAATAGGCTGGGACCCACGCGACTGGTGTGCGCGGCATCCTATTGTCTTGCAGCCGAGATTGGAGCGTATGTTCGACCTTGCTTGGATGCTGGATTTCGTATCCAGTCGGCGAATTTCAGGCATATCGGGTGTAGTCATTGAGTCCGCTAAAGCAGAAATACGGTTCTGCCTTCAAGAATGGGAACCTGGGAACAGCGAAATAGATGCCCGCGAGTTTGTGGAGGTCGTTCGGAAAATCGGACATCCTTGGGTTTGGGAGGAATTGGGCGGACCGTTCTGGCGGCGTTCTTGCTTTGAAGGCAAGCATTGGAGATTGCTGGAACAGATATTACAACGCTGGGACGATAATGAGGACTTGATTGAAGTGCGTGCGGACCTTGACGGAGAATTGCTTGAAGCAATTCGGAACGAATTGGCCGGATTGCTGGCATACTGGCGCACGCCCATAGAACTGAATCCGAGCTCCAACCTGCTGATTGGAGAATTGGCGTATCCGCTAGCGCAGCCTTTGTTTCACATTGATCCCCTTGATCGCAATGAAAACAATGGACTTGCATTGACTCTGAGCGCCGATGATCCCGTTTGTTTCGCCTCATCGCTGTCAGACGAGTTCGCCTATGCATGGGCGGGCTTGGTCGTGGGAGGAGGCGAGTCACCTTCCTATGCTCAGGAATGGCTGGAACGCGCGGCACGAACTGCGCGACGCGCCGCATTCTAATTCGGATTATCCCGTTTTTCCATTCGAAAAAACACAGAAAAAACAATAAGTTAGCTAACAGCGAAATCTTTGCTAGAATGGCGGCTGTAACCCTTTATAATTTAATTGTTTTTTTGTAGTTTAAAAGCTAAGTTCTAGAGCTGTGATTCAATTTCTGCAATTGGAATTCTGAAAGGTTGGAGCATGCCCCGCGATCTTGGAAATGCCTTCGAAGAGATTGAAATTCTAGCTGGACGGGCCATACAAGATATTGAACCGGACCAGATAGACAGCCCGGCTTTGCGTCGCCTAATTCAGGACATTCGCGGAGAGGCCGACGACGCGAGTGCAAATACGAGTGCATACAATCGCATGCATAATCGCCACAACCGGGGACGCTAGCCAAAAGATTAGCGGATAGCTTTGGCGAAATTAGATACGGTTCTGATAAAGGTTGCCAGCCGATGCAATATCGACTGCCGATATTGCTATGTCTACCACTCCCCTGACAAAGGATTTAGACGGCAGCCGGCCCGAATGTCATTGCGTGTAATTGACACGGCAATTGAGCGTCTAGTTGAACAAAAATATCTCCAAAAGCAGGATTTCGCCGTGGTTTTGCACGGTGGTGAACCTCTTCTCCTAGGGAAATCCAGACTTAATCGCTTATTGCGAGGGCTTAGGTCTTCGCTCGGCAGCGAGGCGACAATCGCCCTCCAGACTAACGGAACCTTGCTAGACGATAACCTCGTTTCACTTTTTGCCGAAACCCGCACTCGCGTGGCGGTAAGCATCGATGGCCCTGCGAACGTAAACGACCGATTCCGATTGGACAGAAAAAATCTTTCTACTTTTTCAACTACTGTCGAGGCGATCAAGCGGCTTCGCGATCATTCCGAAAGCGCCGAGTTTTTTAAAGGCGTTCTTGCAGTAGTGGATCCATTCTCGGATCCCGAAGAAGTATATCGATTTTTTAAGGAATTAGGCGTTCCAAGCGTGGATTTCCTTTATCGAGACGGAAACCATGATCGACTTCCTTTCGGAAAGAATTCGTTGGAATCTCGTGAATACGGCGAGTGGATGGCACGACTTTGGGACTTGTATATCGAGGATCGGGAGCCTGTACCCATTGAATGCCTCGACAATTTGTTTCGTGGGCTTTTCGGCAGAAAAAGCACGAAGGAAGGCACTGGAAATTCACTCTATAGTATTCTTGTCGTGGAAACCGACGGATCGATTGTAAAAAACGATACACTAAAGAATTCCTACGACGGCGCGGACCAGTTCAACCGAAACTGGTCAATAATGGAAAATTCCTTTGCCGAGGTGCTGATGTCGGACGAGTTCAGTAGGCACAAGGAGAGTCAACGAGCAAACCATGCGACATGCCGAGTATGCCCGTGGCTTTCCGCATGCGGAGGCGGAATGTTGCTGCACCGTTGGTCCGATGACTCCGGCTACGACAACCCCTCTGTGTATTGCGAGGATCAGAAATTTCTGTGTCGCAAAATTGCAAGAACGGCGAGTTCAATGTCTTCATGAACATTTCGCCTAATTTCGGCCATTCGCGAAGGTACAGCCATCCGTTCCGCCATGCCTGGATTCCAAATCTGTTTCCCAAAACTGCGATCGACGGCGCACTTGAATGGCTTGAGAACAATCGGTCCTGGCAATTTACCGAAACCGGCTTTTACCGACAGTTTGAATTCAGTTTGAAAGAAATTAATGTTCCAAATGAACTCGCGTTTCTCGTGGACGAAAACACGCTATCCGGAATGCATTGTTGGTTTAGGACGGAATTTGTAGCACAAGAGATAGAATCTGTAGATGTAGTCGCGCATTTGCTTTTGAGTGGTCATGATATCGGTATCCACAACGACTATCGGCCCGACGGCGAAACCCACCGCTTGATTCTACAGCTCGGGAGAGACGTTAATGGAGGAATCACCGCTCTTTTTCGGAACAAGGAAGTTACTTCTCTATTCCGGTTGATTCACCCAATTCATGGTACAGCCTTTGCATTCGAAATATCGGAAGCTTCGTATCACGCGGTGAGCAAGGTGCGCGGCGGACAACGTTTCTCGTTGATCTATTCGTTTCGATCTCGTCAATGAACCGAGACGAACTCGTTTCGCTGGCAGAGCCGGTTTCGTGGAACACGAAAACGCTTTCAAAGTTGGTAGCATTTTCTGAAACCGAGATTCTAAAGCCGATCGGAATGGCTTTTGGTTCCTATGGTTCAGTTCGAATGATGCAAAGGAACCGGGAAGCGCAGAGGAACTGGGTTTGGCGGATGCCGATAGTTCCCGGTTTGGGTTTCGGTATCGAAGCGCTCCCTGAATCCATGAGCTATCTCGTAACTGACAATGGAACCTCACTTGCAAAAATCGGAAACTTGGACGGAGACCATGTTTGTTCGGTTCTTCGTGCGTCATGCCAACTAATTTATGAGCTGTCGCCAGAACTTTACAATTCCGTTGGCTCGCTGTTGAGATGTTTGCATATTCTAGAAAACTTGGAACCCGGATATGATCTAAGCCTTTCGCTACCGGAATTGCCGCATTCGATTTTTACTTCCGTACCGTTTGTCCACGAAAAAGACGCCATTCCCCGTTTAGCTGAATCTGTCGTGCACGAAGTGCTTCACCTCCAGCTATCGCTAATCGAGAGGATTTCTCCGGTGGTTCGACCTAGTGCCGACACGGAGTTCGTCTACGCGCCTTGGCGTGACGAAAACCGGCCGATAGGCGGAGTAATCCATGGTCTGTTTGTTTTTCGTGGTATCGAGATTCTCTGGTCTCGCTCCTCTAGGATTTTGCCGAATGAAGTTTATGACTTTGCTCAGAAGCGAGTCGACGAAATTCGCAATCAGCGAAAGCTGATCGAAGCAAGAAATTTTTCGTCATTGACTCGGTTCGGTCAAGATCTGTTTCTTAGGCTAATTGCAGATTCTGATGAATGCGAAATTGAATCGGACACCGCATGACCGAGCAGCAAAAGCAAAAGGAAAAATCGTTAGAATTGTTGGTCCTTGTTCCGTAATTCTGCAAGGACCTGAAAAAACTACATCATGGCTGCGATATGCTCTGCAACGGTCATTCCGCCGCGAAGTTCCTTCCGATTATGTCTCAGCGCATCGCCGCCGCGCGCAACGGGCTCTCTTTTTCCGCGGCGGTGGCTTTCAACTCCGTATTCGCGAGCAGGTTGTTAAGGTCGTCCGCGCAATGGCACGAAGCCGCGATGAAATCGACGAGTTGATCGCAAGCCGCGAGCAGGCCGGCAAGATGCTCGACGAAGGCGCTTCCTGGCTTCGTCGTCTGCAGCTTCGCAAAAAAAACGGCGCCGAAAGCGGCCAGCGGCCGGGCATTGACCTGATCAGTCTTCGCTAGCTGGCCGGAGACTTTGGTGAAGTCTCGCGCCTGACGCGAAAGAAGGATGGAGACCTCGATGCCGCAGTCTCGCAGCGAACGGTGAAAACCCCAATTCATTCGCCCGGTCACTTCTATCACCACTGTCGCCACTGAATGTTGACAGCTGCGTCATAGCGCTGGGAATCAACAGAATCCCGCTTTTTTAAGCTGAAGTTCTGGGGTGTGTCAAAAAAAAATTGAGCAGTATCAACATGATACGTGGATCGGGACTGCCACGCTCTGCCTACAAACGGCGGGTCCGGCCGGATCCGCCTTTACATGGCTGCGATATCCTTCAGCAGTTTCAG
>MPMP01000028.1 GCA_002238565.1 Albidovulum sp. bin36 | reverse complement strand
ATGCGGCAAGAAGTACGTCGCCTGATTCATTAAGTCGATGCGCAGATCCGGCAGTTCGATGCCGATGTGGTTGTGCATGCCGCAGATAAGCAGCCGCTGCGCCGTCTGGCCCAAGTCGACCCGTATGCCTTCGTAGCGCGCCTTTCTCGTGTGGGTTTGCTCCCGCCATCGCGCGAAGGGGTGCGTTGACGACGCGATCGGAGCATATCCGAAATTGGCCGCCGCTTCGGAGACCGCAGTTCGCAGTTCAAGCAATTCGTCTCTTTGCCTGCTCATGCTCGCGTTGGGCCTCGTGCCGATTTCCGCCTGGCACTGGAGATATTCGTTCGTCACTCTTTCGCCGACTCTTTCGCGGCAGGCTTCCATGAATCCCGGATCCGGCTTCCTCACTAGATTCTTGGTTTCGCGGTCGACGATCAAGTATTCTTCTTCGATGCCGATCGTAAATTCCGGGCGGTCGGGCATAGGGTCGAATCCTTTCTTTGCCGCGCAGGCGCATGGAAGCCGCAGCGATTGCCGATTTGTATGAGGCTGTCAAATCCGCAATAGCTTCAAACGTAAAAATATTGCGATATCATGAATTCTCCGCGTGCGAATTCAACTCGCCAGGCTGACAAGGCGGCGAAGCCGAATAGGGCCGCTAGATTTCCAGCCTGTCGTATTTTTCCTCGGCTTTCGGCTTCGGATTGCCGGCATTGACGGCATCGGGCGCGGCGTTTCCTCGATCCTTGCTCGCCTCGGTTCCCGCCGCATTCAAGTTGCGAAGAGCGATGGTTTCGAATTTGTTCAGAGCGTCAAGGGTTTGCTGCGGCGTCCAGTCCTGTTTTTCGGCGTCGGCGAGATCCCATCCGGGCGTCGGATTGCCCGGAATCGCGACCTTGGATATGCGCAGCCTCCCCGGAATGCCGCCGAATTCGTTCACGAACCCGCGGAACGAAGATGCCAGGCTTTGCGCGAACCTGACCTGGCGGTCCACCGTCGAGCCGTCGGCGCGCCGAATCGGCGGATCGGCGTCCGGCCATATCCTGACATCGATTCTAGAGCCGGAGATGGAAAGTCTTTTCGCTGCGGCGACCACGGGCTCCCAATCGGCGTAGGAGCCGGAGGAGCCGCCGCCGAAATTGGAAAGAGACAAAATTCCCGTGTCCTTGAGAGGAAGTAGCCTGGAAGCGGCATCGCGAGTTTTTTCGCCCTCGACGAGTAGAATCCTGCCGCTTCCCGAAGCTTCCCAGGCGGGCAGGTCTTCCAGGCCGTATAGAGGCCGCAGCGAATTGCCGGGAAACCGGATCAGCCTCCATTCGGTGCCGCCGCTGGAGTTTCTAGCCGGGTCGCCGGCCTGAATGAAGAACTTTCCGCCGTCCGCCTTGTCGACCCTTATGACGAACAGCCGCGCTTCGCCGCCGGGCTGGCGGTAGGCGTGCACCATGCTGGGCGCGATGGAATACCGCCGCTTTCTTTCGGGATCGAAAACGATCATCGGGAGCCCGGGCTTGGGGGTGTCGGCGAACGCCGGAATCGGCGGCAGCGCTGCGGCCGTCGGGAGCCGTTTGTGCGGTCCCTGTTCGACAGGAGGTCCCGATGGCCGCGGCCGGTTGGAATCTTGCCGCGCAACGGAAAGATGGTTTCGCGGGCTGGCGTTCGTCGGCGGGTCGATTCCAGCAAGCTCGCTGGCGCGTTGCAGGGATTGACTGAAGCTAATCCCGTACCAGTCCTGCAGGAAACTGAATACATCTCCTTTCGCCCCGCAACCCGATCCAAAGCAGCGGTACGTATTGAACTCCGCGCTGACGAAAAACGACGGCGTTTTTTCCGAATGGAACGGGCAGCAGGCCTTGAAGCCTCTTCCCGCGGGTTCGAATTTCGAGCCCGCGACGTGCCTAATGGTTTCGGGCAGCGGAAGCGCCGCCTTGACTCTGATTTTGTAGTCCAGCCATGCGCTCTCCGCGAACCTTCCCGGCGATACTTTCATTCGGATGCTCCCTCTCCGGGGCTAGATGGAGGTAATGTAGTCGCCGCCGCAGCTCCAGGAGCAGCTGTTCTTGCATTTCTGGCACATGCGGTTTCCGAAGTCCGTCGAGTAGAACATCGATGCGCAGGACAGGCAGTTTCTAAGCTTTCCGTGCCGGCGGTGCCTTTCGGTCAGAAACTCGCCCGTATCCATGCGCGCGGTTAAGCCGAAGCGCGAAGCATTAACGGAAACGGATTTTCGCGACCTCGCGAGCATGTAGACGATTTTTTTGAAACCGATTCCATCCTTCGACTCTTTGACGAGCGCTCGAAGCTCGTCTTCCGTCCATCCGGAATGGTGCCGCGCGAACGAGTTCCGCGGCATTTCTTCGATCATGCTTTTCATGCGCTTGCATTTCCCTTTGCTATTTCCGGGCTGGCCTGCTTCGCCGAATTCGGCGGCAGAAACGATCAATATGCCTGCCATGCGAAACTTCCTACGGCCGATTGCGCAATTCCGATCAGTGCCGCATCCGGCAATCGAAAGGCTATTCATCCTTGGTAAAAGTCGGGAAAATCAAAGCATAGCTTGTCTTCGGCGCGGGTTTTCCCTCGCTCCAAGTTAAAAAGCCATGCCTATACCGAACCCGAAGCCGCTATCATCCGGGAAAGTTATCCCCGGCCTGCTGGACGGCGCGCGCAGACCGCGGCGAAGCCTAGGGCCACAATTTAAATCCGGCGCCGAAAAATTCGGGTAGTCAATTCGGATGGGCACCCTGCCCGTTGGCAATAATTTTAGTCAGACCGCAATAGCTTGTACACTTCGCATTTTTCGGCCCCAGCCTCACGGCGCTCGGTCGAGGCGGACGAATCGGCCAGCCGGGCGTAGCCGAACCAGGACGAATTCGTTCCCCGGAGGCCGGTCGTGCTTGCGGTGCAGGTGGCTGCCCATCGCGGCGACCAGGCCCATGGCGCGGCCGAGATTGTCCGGCCCAGGGGGAGTCGCCGCTGGACCGAACGCTTACTTACACCCCAGCGGTGTTGCTCTTGGGGGACTCCCCACCTTTTGCAAAGAGTTGATTTGCCGGTCCCCGGATAGACAGGCATAACTGGCATTGCCGCTGTTTGCTGTGTTTCACGCGGCATGGTTTTGGAGGGGCGAAAGTCCATGACCCCGCCGACCCGATTGGCAAGATGTTTTTCAACATCGTTGTCGTCTTCGCCGAATTCGAGGCCGGCCTAATCGGGATGCGAACCCGCGAGGGCGCGGCGATCGCGAAGACAGGGAGCAAGCTGCGAGGCAAACGGCCCAAACTGTTGGAAATGCAGCGGATGGAACTCCGGCGAATACTCGATCAGCGGTCTTGCCGAACTCTTCTCTGTATCGCGTCCAACCGTCTGTCGAACGCCGGGCAAGCGGAAAGTACCCTAGAACGTCATTCTGCACTCAGCCGGAGCCGACCCCAAGATGCGCCTTATTGACCTAGCCATCAACCATGAGGCGCTGCCGAAGCGGATCCGGAATGCACCACGGCCGCCTAGAGCCAGTACCAGACCGGCTCACCGCCACGCGGAAGATTCCGAAGAGTTCGCGTTTTGATGTTCAGGCAGGTCTCGGTGCGGCCGTCGAATCCTGTCAGGACACCGCCGGTCCAGTATGAGATTTCCCGAAAGCGAGAGACTCAGCCAGTCAACCTACCAAACTAGCTTGCATGGATAAGCTGAGCTGTGCAAATAAAGGGCAGGGTAGGCTAGTGGGATACATGAAGACCAAGAATCTTAAGCCCTAGAGAATTCGGGATACTCTTCACAATCTTATCGTCTTCGATCTAGTGGAAAATTTGTGGGATGCGGCATCTTGGGAAATCCTGTGCAGCCGGCATTTCCAGCGTCTGCGGCGGATCAAGCAACTCGGGTGCTCGGAACTCGTCTATCCGGGCGCGTCGCATACCCGGTTCTCCCACAGCCTTGGAGTCCTTCAGACCGCCAGAGAGTTGATGCAGATTGTCAGAAGGCAAAGAGGTAACCGGCTGAAGGACAGAGAAATTTACGCCCTTGCGGCAGCCCTGCTTTATGATGTCGGGCATGGTCCCTTCAGCCAAGCCTTCGAGGAGGTATCCAAGCGACTCGGACTGGAGGCAGTCAATCACGAGTTAATCAGCGAGAAGCTGATCAGAGAAGGCGAAATTGCAGAGACTCTGAAAACCATAGCCGGTGTTGACGCAGCAGACAAAATTGCCGACATGGTCACAGGGACCGGAACCAAGACCGTGCACAATGCGGTAGTCTCGAGCCAGTTCGATGCGGACCGTCTTGACTACATGCGCCGGGACAGGATGATGACCGGGAGCAGGCATTCGTCGATCGACTTCGACTGGCTGCTGGAGAACCTGGAGATTGACGATATAACAACCGGTGTGGATGACGAAAGCACAGGAACGGTTCCGACATTCGTTATCGGACCGAAGGCAATCCATGCGGCGGAGGCCTACATTCTCGGGCTGTTCCAGCTCTATCCGACGGTCTACTATCACAAGACGACGCGCGGGGTCGAGAAGTTGTTCATCGAATTACTGGTGCGCTTGGTTCAGTTGGTCCGGGATGACAAACATGCTGCGGTGAACTTGCCGAGTAGCCATCCCCTGATCAGATTTGGCGAAGATCCCAATAACATGGATGCGGTCCTAGCACTGGATGACACCGTCGTTCTGGGGGCACTCTCCCAACTCAGCGAGTCCAGCGACAAGTTGATTTCGAATTTTACCAGGAGGCTGCTTGATCGCAATCTCTTGAAGTGTGTGGACATCCGGTCGAGGGCAACTCACATTATCGACCGGAAGAATGAACAAAGTCCAGCACTCATCAAAATGATCGACGCATGCTGCGAACTAGTGCTGGCAAAGCTGAGAGAGCTCAATACAAAACTGATGCAGCCGTGCGGCGTCTCGGTTATCCTCACGGACAAGGCGGAAAGGTCCGCCTACAAGACAGACGAAAACTCGAGAGGGCCGATCGAACGGATCAATGTCAAGACGGAAGGAAAAGAGTTGCTGGACTTAAGAGAACGGTCCAAAATTGTGGCGAGCATCGACGAATTCAAGCTGTGCCGGGCCTACTTCGACCGGGACAAACCGGACATCAAGGACATGATCGACAACATCATCGAAGAGGAAGCGAAGAAATGCAGGAAACAGGAACCCGACTGATTGCGGGCATCATCCACGATGCTGGAGGAGAGGTGATCGGCTCGACTCGCCTTCAGAAGATTGCCTATCTTCTGGAAATTGCGGGATACAGTGATGGTTTCAGATTCGGTTTCAGGAACTGCAGTCCATACAGCGACGAAGTAGCTGAGGCCGCAACCACCGCTGTGCTGCTCGGCGATCTTTCGGAAGTAGAAGAAACCGCGGCATGGGGTGGTAAATACTCGGTCTTCAGAGCGGAATTGGAAAGCGCCTCGAATGTTCCGCCTGGCAGGAGAGAACTCGCCACGGCTGCCGCACATGCCTCGGCAATCGAATTGGATCTTGCGGCAACTGCAGTCTTTTTGTCGCTTAAAGACTGTCCAGACCCATGGGGCGAAACCAAACGGCGCAAGCCAGATCTGGCAAAAGGACGGCGGCTTAATAAGGCCAAGAAACTTCTGGAAAAGCTCAGGTCAATTGAGGTGCCCGCTCCATTGCCAGCGATTCCGTGATGCGGAACGAATTCCGCTCCGACGGAAAGTTGGAACGCTGTTCTGAGCCCTTCAGCACAAATTTCATGGCCAATCACCGATGAACGGCCTCAGTTCGCGGCAAATTCCTTGGAGTGTTATTTGGCACTGAGCCGAATTGCCCGCGACTTGACCCTCGATTGAAAGCAAAGGAATACGAATGGCCCTGTTGCACGATATCCAGGAGGCACTTCTCGATGACAAGATTGGCGTTGGATCTGTCCTCCTAAAGCTCCGGGTTTTGGCATCAAAGCTAGACGCGGACATTTTGGAGGAATGGGTCCACCATGAGACCGAAGGTTATCCAACTGACGCGTGGATTCCAGATTATCGAATAGCCCAAATCACTTACACCGGAACTTTCACTGACATTGCAAAGCAGATCAACAACGTATCCATTCCAAGTCACTTGATAGAAAAATTTGCTGGCAAGAAGTGGGTAACTTACGAAATTCGCGACGGGCTGCCCTTTATCGACAGCCGACTAGAAAACAACGGTAAAGACGGAAACTTTGCGATCGATTCTAGCAATCTCAAGCTGATCCTACAGGACAAGATCTACGTGGGCATGGCCATCGTTGAGATCAGCAATCGGATTGACACTGGCGCGTTCACTCGCATTCAGCATGCCGTAAGAGCAAAGACACTGGACTTTGCGTTGAAGTTGGAAAAGCAGGTTCCAGCAGCCGCTGAAATTTCAGTTGGGCAAACGGGCGGCGCAATCACTCCGACTGAACAAGAGAACGTCAAGAATCTGACACAGCAGATTTTCTACGGTGATGTCACAAACATTCATGCCGACTATGGCTCCTCAGTTACGCTGAATGTTACCAAAGGAGATACGTCGTCTCTGGCCAAAGCTCTCGAAGCGGCGGGATTTCCCTCCGACGAAGCAAAGGAACTCGCTGAAATCGCGGGTAAAGAGGCGTCGCAGGACGAAATGAAACCACTCGGCACGAATGTTCAAGAATGGCTGAAGGACAAATTGAAAGGCGGCGCGGTCGATGCATGGGGGATCGGAAAGTCTGTTGCACGTGAGTTAGTCATTGAGGCTTTGAAACAATTCTACGGCCTAAAGTGAAGCGGCAATTTTCGATTACGACGACCATCAATAATACCATGGCCATGGTCGGAGCCGACAACGCTGGATGCGCTCCGTTTCGCACAGTTTCTGGCAGATCGCCATTCCACATCAAGTGACCGGTCGGCCCCAAGACACACGCAGAGTTTGGCGGATATCCACAGAGCAGCGGAATAAAACCCGTACGATCCTCCCTCCGCAAATCGGCGGAAAAACGAACGGCGTCCTACCAAAGCACAAACAGGCCGCGCGGCCGCCTTTCCAGCGCATCACCCGGAACTGGTTATAGCCAAGCCCCCCTCACGTGCGGCTCGCGATGCAGGAGTTGCCGCAATTCTGCAAGTTCGTCCGGGTCCCATCCCATTGCGTCGGCCACCGCCTCATCCCATAGCCGCCGGACCTCGCATTCGCCGTCACGGAACTGCGGTACCTTTATGTGGGCGTTACGCCGCCAGCAATCGGTCATGATTTCACGAACGCGTTTGTCCTTCATGTTGGGGACCCTGACAGTCTCCTACGCCGCAGGGTAGTATTGTGGGAAGTCCAATGTGCGGCCAGCATTGCGCATCAGTTGCGAACGACCGGGAATAGAGTTTAAAAACACCGCCGCCGCCTTGGCGATTTTAGAATCGGCGGCGGGAACCGGCATCCATCCGAATCCAACATAGCATTCGTCATTCGCTACGGCAGTTAATCGCGCGGTACTGGTGCGGTGACCGCGAGCGACCAGTAGATGCCCCGCCTCTTTCATCCCGACGCAGTTAACTCGATTCGCCGGAAGGGGTAAGTCATGCCTCATGAGAATAGGAACACGACAATTTCGCCCCGACGCGGCCGCGTGGCTGAAGAGGGGCCTGGAATCCGGCGGCTGCACGCGCTGCTCGCTGGCGACTGAACTTTGCGAGCGGGAGAACTGGCGCAACCCGCTCGGCGCACCCTGCTTCGCTTCGGCGCGGACGGCGCCGCCGAAGCTGGCGGCGAAGCAGGGCCTGGCTCTGCCAGAGGCGCTGCCCATGGCCGCCGCGACCGCGGCGTCGAGGGCGGTTCCGCCGGACTATCCGGACCTGGATCTGGACTGCGCGCTCGGCGACCTCGGCCCGGTGGCGGTGGTCCTCGTCGACGACTGCGACAAGCGCCTCGCGCGCTCGATGAAGGCGACGCACCATCCGGAGGGCGACGCGGCGTGCCCGGGCGGGCGGATCCGCTACTGTATCGCCTCCGAGCGCTACGGCCCGCTCGGCGGCCTAGTGTTCGGCGCCGCCTCGTGGCACCAGAAGGCGCGGGACCGGCACATATGAGCAACCACATTAAATGAAGCGATTGGCGGTTCCCTCGTTCACGGTTTTTTGGGAACCCCGGGCCGGGTATCAAATCTGAACCACGCCTGCCCCGAAGTGTCTTTCCGAATTCGCGAAAGCCGCTCCCGCATCCGGTTCCGGTCGCCGTAAATCGCTGGTCCTCGATCATCACTCGATCTTGCGAGGCAATCCGGGAAGCCTGCTCGCGTGGAAGCTGCGCATATGAATTCGCCGGGCGGCGAATGCCTTGGCGACGGCAGGCATCGGCCGTGATCGAAGCCGGCTCGCGGAGTTGTCCGCAGCCGTGCGCCGCGATCATTCGATCCAGTATTGGCGATTTCGCGATCCGCCCTGATTCTGCAATCGAGAAATGCCGATTCTCGCAATCGCGGGCAGCGGCTCAGACAAGGAATCATATCCATGAACAACATTTTGCGCCGGGCGCCGCTCGCTTTGATCATTCTTCTGATTCAGCCCGCGAAGGCGCAAGTCGCCAATATCGGCGACGTGGCCTCGGGCCTGCAAAGCCAGGCGGGCAGCATAGCCGACCTCGTCGGCGCGGCGGCATTCCTACTTGGAATTTTTCTAGGAATCGCAGGCCTATTGAAGTTCCGCCAGCACGCCCAGAATCCGAATGATCCTTCGGCCAGGCTGTCCACGGCCTTTACTCTCGTATTCGTGGGAGCCGCGCTCGTCGCCATTCCTACGACGCTCGGAGTCGGCATTGGATCGCTGTTCGGCGGCGGCGCGACGAACGTTTCCGTGGACGGATCGCTTCGCAGCATTAGCTGAATCCGCTGGAACCGGAAAATGTTCGCGGAGATCGCCAATGAATCGCCGCGCCTTCTGGCGGTCGGCGCAAGAGCCCATGCGATGATCGCCACGGCCGCCTCCGATGCGACGGTCGAATGCCTAAAGCGCGACGACTGGACCTGCCATCGCTGCGGCATCCGGCTGCCTGGATTCATGGAAATCGACCACGTTGAAAGCCACGACGATTCAAATCCGGAGAATCTGAAGGCGATTTGCCAGTTCTGCCACAATCTTCGCCACCCCGTATGGGCGGCATTGCGCGGACGCTTGAAAATTATCTGGGCGCCGGGGCTGAAGCAGGCGAGCATCCACAGGCTTGCCTGGCACGTGCTTCTCGCGTCGGGCTTCGCCGGCGACGAGTTCACGCGTGCCGGACTGGAGCGCGCGGCGCTGTCAATAGCAGACGGCATCGGCAGGCGCGAATGCGCGGCTTCGCAGATTCTGGGCAGCTCCCATCCCGAAGCGTTCTTCGAGGCGCTGCTCGCGGCGAAATCCATGCTCGGCGAAACTCGCTTCGCCGAACTCTCAATGCTCCTGGATGCCAGCCTGCGATTCTGGCCGGCTGCCGCCGACCGGATTAGCGAAGGCTGCGACAGGCCCTCGGCCTCGGTTAGCTGCTGGAGGGAAGGCGGCTTCGCCGACGTCGCCGAAGATCTTCAGAAGCGCTACTGGGACTCGGAGTTTCCCGGCCATGCCCTCGCGGACCTGCTTCGGTCCGAGGAATTCGGCGATTGACCGTGGCGGCGGCCTCTGCGGAACCTGGAAGCGAGGGACCCGTCGAACTGTGCGCGATTGCCGACATGCCGGGTATCGGATTGGTTTTGCGCGGCGACCGCGGCATTGCGGGCGGCCGCATCTCGTGTGGCCGCGTTCGAAGCATCTCGTCGATCAAGAATCTTCCGAACGGGGTCTGGATGTCGAATATTCCGTGGGACGAGCCACTGCTGCGTTCCGAGCGCGACCCCGCGGCGATGATTCATTCCTGTTCCTGGCTGCAGATTCCGTGGAACGACCTGCTTTTGGAATGGGGCATTGATCCCGGCAAGCAATTGCAGATGGCGGATTCGCTAGTCCGCGTCGTAGCCCGCGTAACCGACATCGTTCTCAAGTCATCTGCGGCCATGGGGCATGATTGCAGGGCGGGACTGAAGTGCGGCAGCCGAATTCTCGAACAGACTAGCCTCTCCCGAGGGTTCCGGCGGGAGCTCGAGGCGCGCCTTTCCCTAACATACCCGCGCGAGCGGCAGCTTTGCGCTCCGGTCGGGAATCTGCATCTCGCCGGCGTTCGATCATGGACTCGGAAGCAAGAGCGGGGCTTTCGAATGGCGATCGCGAAGATTCCGACTTTTTCGCATTTCAAGAGGATTGCATCCCGGCCCGTTCCGTCGCCGGGCGCCTGGCATTCCTGCTCGCTGCCGGCGCGGCGCGACCCGATCGCCGACAGCCGCGCTCTTGCGGAGCTTCGAAGCCTGGGTCGTCCGGTCATTTGCGAAGGCGTCTTTCGGCCCGGCGCGAATCGCGCGCCATCCTGGGCGGCGGCCTGGGCGTCGGGATCCGACCCGTCGGTCGGTCGCAGGCACTTCGCTCTCGAAGAAATCGGCATCATGTCTCGATACGGGGAATTCGCTCTGCATGCGGCTTATGCCGGGCCGGGCTGGACCGAAGGCGGACGTTCGGCCGCCGGCGAAGCGCGCGACGCGCTCGCCTCGGTTTGCGGGGGCGGCGAAATCGCTGGATCGACGTGGTCGGCGGGAGTTGCGGCCGAGATTATCCTTTGCGCGGCGATGAGCCGTTTTCCCTACACGGCGGACTGCCCTTCGCTCGAATCCGCGTGGATTTCGATCGCGGACCGAATTGAGATGATTCCGGCCCTCGAAGCGTCGGAGCGATCAGGCGCCGAACTGGTTTCCGCCTGCGCGGGACGCCTGCGCCTGCGCGTTCCGGCTAGCCGCGATTCAATGCCGGAGGTTGCGAATTCGCTCTGGCGGTCGGCGGCGGTCATGCCGGGAGAGAAGGTAGCCGCGGATGCGGACTTCCCGGACGCGCGCGAGGGCGGCGAGCTGTACGCGCGGTGCCAGGTCGCCTCTTCGAAAAAAGCGATGTGGCTTCTGGACAGCGTCCTCGATGCGTCGCCCGAGTCGCGGGGCGGCCGCTTCAATGCGGCGAAGCGAGCCGCAATCCCCATGACCGGGCAATGATCGATATCGGCGGCATGTTCGCCGACTGGTTCGGCGGTGCATTGGGGAACTCCCTGGCCGAGCGCATCCGCCTCGAGGCCGTGGAGGACGAGTCCACGCTGACGATGAAGGACGGGACCCTTGTTTCGGTCATCCGGATGGACGGGGCGATGCGGGCGACCGGCGCGGCGGGACTGGAAAGTTTCGCCGAGGAGCTGAGAGTGGGGCTTTCGCCGTTCCTTGCGAAACCGGGCCACGCGTTCGTATTCGCATTCGTCCGCGACCCTTCCGCGGCGGTTAGGAAAATAGAAAAAATAGTCAACGGAACGCGCGAGCAGACGGTTCGCCTCGGTCTCGACCTCGACGACGTGCTTTGGGAGCGGCAGCGGCATCTCGCCCGGTATCTGGTCGAGGAAACCGCCTTGATTCTGATTCACACGAGGCCCGAGATCCTGTCGAAGAACGAAGCGGCCGCCGGCGCGGCGCGCGGAAGCGGCCGCTTGAAGAGCATCCCTCCGGCGGCATCCGCCCAGCTGCCCGGAATGGCTCTTGACGGCGTGTTCGCTCGCCATGCCGCGCTGGTCGAATCTCTGGCGGCGGATCTGGTCGAGAGCCGCCGCTTCGCGCGGGTGCTCAGCGCGTGCGAGGCGTTGCAGGAAATCAGGGCCTTTCTCTATCCGCAAACCGCGCCTTGGAAAGGCGACTGGCGGCCTAGGCTGCCGCTCCGGCCTTCGGCGGATGCGCCGCGGCCGAATGGCCGCCGAGGCGGCCTTGCGATGATGCCCGAGAGCCGGGCCGAACTGGCGGGAGCGGATTTCTCGAACCTGCTCGCCCCTTGCCTGGATCTGCAGCTGGCAACCGAAGAAGCCGAAACCCTGGAAGCGGGCGTAACGCGTATCGGCGACTCGCTGTTTTCCGGATTCGATGTAACCGTCGCGCCGGAAATCCTAACCCCGTTCAACGACCTGGTCGATACCGTTACCAGGTCGCCGGAGCGCATCTCGTGGCGATGCGCGTTTCTTGTCGAGTGCGGAGGTCTTCAGGCCGTCAGGCTCAAAGAGCAGTACGCGCGGCTGTTCACGTTCGCCGCGCCGACCCGAAACGCTCGGATAAGGGATGCTATCGACATGCTTCGCGAATCCGACGGGGTCGACGATACGGTGGTTCGCATGCGAATGTCGTTCGCCACCTGGGTGTCGGGCCGCCGTAGCGACGATCTTCGCCGAAACGCGGCGATATTGAGGCGATCGGTCGAGCAATGGGGAAATTGCTCTACGGACGCGGCATCCTGCGACCATCTCGCGACCGTTCTGTCGTCGGCGGCGGGGCTGTCGCTGGCTTCGACCGCGCCGCCGGCGGCCGCTCCGCTATCGGCGGCGCTTTGCATGGGACCGTTCGCCCGGCAATACGGGCCGTGGGACTCCGGCGCGGTTTCGTTCCGCACGGAGGACGGGAGAATCTGGCCCTACCAGCCCGGTTCCCGCAAGCAGTCGAACTGGGTGGACATATTCGCGGGCACGCCGGGGTCGGGCAAGTCCGTCGCCATGAACGCGCTGAACTTCGCGACGGCCCTGGCGGCCCATTCCAGTACGACCAGGGCTGCGGAGCTGCCCTGCATTTCAATTATCGACATCGGAAGCTCGTCGCAGGGGCTGATTTCGCTCTTGCAGGAAGCCCTGCCGCCGGCGAGCCGATTCGCGGCCCTGCACCGGAAGCTGAGAATGGAGCCGGAATGCGCCATTAACGTATTCGACACCCAGCCCGGCATGCGCGGCCCGCTCGCTTCGGAACGCATGTTCCTCGTCAACTTCCTGTCGCTTCTTTGCGGTGACGGCGAAAAAGCCCTGTCCGGACCATTGGCCGGACTCGTCGGGGCGACCATCGACAGAAGCTACGAGGAGAATTCCGACAGCCGCAGCCCGAAGCGGTACCTCTCGGGCGACGAGCCGGAGGTCGATGCCGCGCTGCTGGATTCCGGCACTCGAAGGCACGAATTCGAAAGCTGGTGGAACGCGGCCGACGAGCTGGCGGCGCACGGAAAGTTCCATGAAGCCGAAATTGCGCAGCGCCGCGCCGTGCCGACACTGCCGGATCTTATTCGGGCCAGCCACGCGGACCAAATTGTCTCCCAGTACGGCGAGGCGGTCGACCCGGCGACGGGCCAGCCCGTTCTCGCGGCCTTCCACCGCGTTGTTTCGGAGGCAATTCGGGATTTTCCTATTCTGGCCTCCGCCACGCGCTTCAGTATCGGCTCGGCAAAAATCATATCGCTTGATCTTGCCGAAGTTACGTCCGGAGGCGCGACCGCCGATTCAAGGCGGCGATCGGCATTGATGTTCATGATTGCTCGCCACGCGACAACAAGGGACTGGTTTCTCGACGAAGCCGAATTAAGGGCCGCGTCGAGAGACGGGCGGCTGCCGGTCTCCTATCTTCCGCGGCAGTTGGATCGCGCTCGCGCCGCTAGGCAGATTCCGAAGCTTGTCTGCATGGACGAGTTTCACCGCTGCGGAAACGCGCCCGGCATAGGCGAGCAAGTCGTTCAGGACGTTCGCGAGGGTAGAAAGCACAATGTGAGGATTTCTCTTGCATCGCAAATGATCGACGATTTTCCGAATGCGGTTCTCGAACTCGCTTCGGGGGTTTTCATATTCAACGCCCCTTCAGAAGGAGCAGTGCGGAAACTCGACGAGATATACGGGCTTGATGCGCTGGATAGATTCATTCTGCGCAGCGAGCTCGGAGGGCCGTCGGAAAAAGGCGCTCCGTTCTGGGCGATCATCCGGCACAAGGGCGGCGAGTGCAGGCAGCGATTGCGCCTGACGCTAGGTCCGTCCGAGCTCTGGGCGTTGTCCACGACATCGGAGGACGCGGCTCTCCGCGAACGGCTTGGCGAAATGCTCGGAGCGAAAGCTGCAAGAAGCATTCTTGCATCTCGCTTTCCTGGCGGGAGCGCGGTACGGGAGATCGAAGCAAGAGTTGCTCGCCTGGAAGAGCAAGGCGAGCGGAGCGGGCAGGCCGCGCGGGAAGGCGTCGTCTCGGGACTTGCTCGAGAATTGGAAGCCGCTTTTCATAGGCAATCGAAGGATCAATAAATTAGGCGCTCGCGGATCGGGTTGTCGGGCCGGGCCGGACGACGAAGCCGCTGAGAAAAACCGAAAACATGCTTGCACTCGAACTCGCTGGTTTCGGCGCCGGCCTGTCCGGTTTCATCAATCGTTCGACGGGCCGAGAAAAATTGCAGGGATTGTCTTCCATTCGAAGCCGGACGCCGAACCGCGCGGACAGACGAGGCATCGGTCGAATTGGGCGAATTCGCGGTTTCGGTTGAAACGGTACGGGCAACCACATTGAAAATAGCAATTGGCCGGTCCGTCGTTCGCGGTATTTGGGGAGCCTCGGGCCGGAACCGTCGTCGGCGCAGCCGCGCGGTCGCCCTTCGGAAGGTTTGAATTCCGCCTTCGGAACAACTTTTCTTTTTCAAATTCAAAGATGAGGGAAAACGCCAAATGCCGTACGGTTTTCGGAAAGTTATCAGTCTTTTTTTCGATTTTCCGATTTCCCCCAAGTTTTGAGTGTACTTTTCAAGTTCGACCAGTTCCTCGACGAGGAACTGGCTGAATGGCTGCTCCCGCTGCGGCGGCCAGAACACGGCCAGCCGACGGCTTATGTCGCGGCGCATGCCGTCGTTCCGATTCACGGTTCCGGAATAGCGGAGTTTGATAGGGAATGGAGATTTCGCGAATCAGACTTGCGCCGTCATTGAAACGGCTATCAATTCAGTCGATCATGAATTCAGGAAATGGCGCTAAGGATCAAATGGAAGCTGCGAAAGCGCATCCCCTGGGCGAGGTCGACGAGATGGACCTCCGGGCGGCGGCCTGCACATTGGCCATAAATTTAGTCAGACCGCAAAAGGTAGTCGGCAACCTGAAGGAAGGTTGCGACGGCGGCCGGCTGGTATCCATGGCTCTCGCCCAATCACTCACGTTGCGAAGCGCCGGCAACACGGCGTCATCCGGAGGCAGAAAGAACTCTTCGCCGCGCGCGGCGGCCCGCTCTGAGATTTCGTCGTTCCCGGCCTGCAGTTCGTTCGCGACCTTGCCCGCGCCGTTCTCCTCAACCTACCAGTTCCAGAAGGCGGGGCAGAAATCGAATCCCTAGGGGAGGTTTTTTGCCTGGATGAAGAGGTTCGAATCGAGGAGATAGGATGTCATCCCATCACCCCGGCTTCGCGCCCAAGATTGTTGAAAGTCTCGGTCTTCCTGACACCCAACATGCGGAACGCGTCCCGATAGAGCGTCTGGCCTTCGAGCGCGCTCACGACCAACGCGCGGGCGAACCGCCGCCCGACCCGCGCGACGGTCGTGCAATAGAAGTCACCGCCGCCGCCCGCCTTGACAAACTTCCGCAGACGTTCGTTCTCTTGTCTCCACTCCGCATCAAAGCGCTCGCGAGTCAGCCAACCCGCATCGAGCAGGCGGCGCAGGATGACGAGTGTGCTGACCTTGAAGGTGCGCTCCAGCCGGGACAGCGCGTCCGGGAGTGGCTCGTTACGCCGCAAATCGGATTGCAGGAGGCGCAGGGGCACCAAAAGCTCCGCTGCTACCGCGTTGCACCACACCTCCTCGTGGCGGAATCCGGTTGGGGGCGCGGCTCCCAGATTCGACAGGGCGGAAGCCCCGAGCCAGACATGCGCGAGCTCATGGGCGAGCGTGAACATCTGCGCCGCTTTCGTACCCTTGCCGTTGACGAATATCAGTGGGGCCAGCGGATCGCACAGCGTGAAACCGCGGAACTCGCCAGGATCGAGACGGCGGCTGGTATTGCTCATCACGATTCCGCTCACCATGACGAGGACACCAGCCTCGTCGGCTTGCCGAATGAACAGCCGCAGCGCATCGGTCCAGGTCGAACACTCCCGGCGGGCGGCCAGATCGAAACCCAGTGTCTCTCGCATCCGTTCCGCAGCAGTTATACGGGACGTATTCACCGAGACGCTGCCAACGAAGTCGAGATCGGGTTCGCCGGCGACGCGGGCGAATTCCCGATACCAACTTTGCCGTTCCTGGCAGGCGTAGATCGTATCCAGCAGATTCGGGCTGGGGCGTGTGACCGCATGTCCGGCGAAGGTGCGGAAGTCCGGAATGGGAACGGATTCCTCCGGAGGCTCCGAGAGGAACAGATAACCGACGGGTGCATGGACGGCGCGGGCGAATGCCTCCGCCTGCTTCAGCGTGGGCTGCGTTTGGCCATCTTCCCACTCTGGGAGTTTCCTGAACTTCGCCGTCAGATCTTCCTGCGCGATGCCGGCACGGTCGCGCGCCCAACGCAGAAGTTCGGGATTGACAGAGGCGCGGATCACGGGCGATCTCCCGCCAGGCTCGCCAGAGCGGCCTTCAGGACTTGGAAGCACGCCTTGGCGGTGTGTTCATCCGGTGTGAAACCCGAGGCAATCTGCTCATACGGGTGGATGTAGTTTCGGAAATTGCGCAAACCGTGGCTGAACATCTTGATGTCGAGCTTAAGAATGCCGACTTCGCAGGCAACGTCGATCAATTGCGCAATGGCCCGTTCGCGAAAGCGTTTCGGCGATCCGTTCGCCGCTTTCGTAGTTGCATTCGCTTGATCGAAGCTTACGGGAGCCCGCAGCGCCGCGCCCTGCCCATTGGCCATAAATTTAGTCAGACCACAATTGCTTGTACGCTTCGCTTTCCGGCCCCAGCCTCATGGCGCGCTCGATCGAGGCGGACGAATCGGCCAGCCGGGCGTAGCCGAGCCAGACGATCTCGTTCCCCGGAGGCGGGTCGTGCTTGCCGTGCAGGTGGCCGCCCATCGCGGCGACCAGGCCCATGGCGCGGTCCAGATTGTCCGGCCAGGGGAGTCGCCGCTCGGTCGCGAAGTCGGCGGGGATCGCGATTTCGATGTTCGTGAAGAAGCATTTCGCGTCCAGCTCCGGGGTCTCGCGCCCGCACATCGTCAAGACGGCCAGCCTCCAGGCGATCAAGGCGTTGATGGCGGCGGCGCGCTGGGTCCGCTCGGCGTCGTCGTGCGCGATCTTCTCGACCCTGCAGCCGGACTTCAGAACCCTGTGCCAGTCCTCGATGCGGTGGTGCAGGGCGTACAGCTCCAGTGCCTCGCGCGCCTGCTCCTCGCCGGCGACCGGAAGCGTCGTCAGCAGAAGCCATTCCAGGCGCTCCGAGCCGTCGGCGGGATCGGTATCCTCGACCGCGTGGACCGCGGTCATCAGGAACGGCTTGGAGCCTAACCGCCCGCGGGCCGGGGCGCTCCGCATCTGCTCCAACAGGCTGCGCTTCTTCTTATCGAGGCTCCGGTCGTGCCGGGCGCGCACGAGCAGGTCGATTTCGCCGCCCAGGCTCTGCCGCTCGGCGAAGACCTCGACGGTATCGCCCTCGCGGTCCATCACCGCCACCGTCCGGACGCCCTCCAGCGGTGCCGCGAGCTCCGCTGTCGCGCAGGCCGCGCACCCACCGCTGCGTCTTCCTTTTCTCCTCCGGGACCTCGTCGCCCTCCTTGCGGGCGCAGGAGGCGTTGAACTCGATCCCGGGCGCGCCGAGAGGATTCCTGTCGCCGCCGACGGCGTAGACCGATTGCATGTGCAGGCCGAGCGTGCCGGACGACTTTTCGTTCTTCGCGATAAGGCCCGGGCCCCTGAATCCCGGCCGCGTCGCGAAGTTGAGGTCGCAGCCGTCCTGGATCAGCAGCACCGTCGACTGCCCGGCCATTTCGAGCGTCCGTCGGCGGTGCGTCGCCAGGATCGCCTCGACAGACTCCGCCGCGGCGTTCGAATGCTCGATCATCCTGTAGTATTCCGACATGTGCGCCTCGCTTCCGGCCTCCGCCCCGAAGAACGACCGGCCCGGAGCCCGGGCCTGGATCGCCCGCGGCGCGGACCAGCCTCTTCGTCAGCCGTGCGTCGCCGAGCGGCGCGGCCCCGAACTCCTTCTCGACCTAGCTCCCGTTGTCAAGCCCCTCGGGCGGGCCGCCCCGACGAGGCGGGCGCGCCAGTCCTCGGCGAGCGGCAGCACGTTCAGCCCTTTAGCCTCGTGTCCTCGGCGAGGAACTTGTCGAACTTGAAAAGGACGCCCAATACTTCGGCGGAAATCAGAAATGCTAGGCTCTCGCCGGAGACCTGCCCGGAAATGTGCGACATTCGGCGTTCTACCTCTGTTGGAAGCTTGAGAGAGAAAAGCCCTTCGTAAGGCGAAATTCAAGCCCTTCCGAAGGGCGATCGCGCGTTCGCGCCTGAGGCGGAACCGGCCCGGAGTTCCCTAAAAACCGTGAACGAGGGAACCGCCAATTGCTTCATTTAATGTGGTTGCTCATACTTCGGTCAGCCCCGACAACCGCAGCGATGCTCGCACCCGTGCCGGAATCCTCAGAATAAATCTTCCTCGAATCCGCAAAAACTAGACTTTTGCGCAGGCCTGAACGAATTGTGCACGAGCTTGCATTTCGCGTGTTTTTCCAGCTCCTGCCTCCGCCAGAATCTCGGTTCGGAAGTTAGCGTCGATTTCTTGCCAAAGTCTTGGAGTTGGGATACCCCAATAATGTCCGAATTTCGTGTTCGTTAGAAACGTCATCCGATTGAACGACCGAGGAGAAGCGACTTACTAGCGGCACTGATTAATCGAAATCCATCTTCATTCCCTTTGAAGAGCCAGCAGGATTCAATTGAGACTGAAAACGATTTTGAGAGCAGCATCGATTTTCTCGAGATCAACGTTTGCAAGTGTGCCCCGGATACGAACCAGTCTCTGTTGACGGTCCACCGGCCGGGTTTGCAGGCAGTCTGCAACTGAACGCTTGTTGCAGCCATTGGAATCCGTCGGGAATATCTCCACGTTTGTAATGATGCGAGCCTTCTTTTCACTCCATGCCGTAAGGGGCACTACCTAAATCACAGGTGCGCGCGTGTTGTACTGGTTGTTAGTGACAATTACGCAGGGACGTATCTTGCCGGTCTCGGAACCCTTGACCGGGTTGAGATCAATATCGACAACCATGCCCCGAACCAGTCTGGTCACTCTGGCCAGTCCAATAGTGCCGCGTCGGTCCATTCCCTGATCTCGTTGTCTTTCGAATTGACTTCGGCGTAGATATCGGCGGATTCGGTTGCTTGCCGCCGCAACAGTTCAGATTGCAACTGATCAAGAGCAGCCCGCACTAAATGGCTCTTGTCCCTGAATCCGTACTGTTCGTGCTTGGAGAGAAATTCAAGGTGAGCATCGGTTATGCTGAACTTGGCTTGAATCATGACGATAACCCTACGACCCTAAAATAGTGCTAGAGATGCGCCCCAGAATAGAGCCCCTCATCTTGCTATGACAAGCTTGGACTGCTGTAAAACAAGAGACTCGATGTCCCCAGCATTGCAGGCGCTGCCCAAGCGCACTGCCAATGAAACAGGTTGCGCCAGCGACAAAGTTATTTTCGGATTACATACTTGGTTCTGCATTGGATAACTCAGGAAGGCCGTCAGTATGGGAACCAAAAATCCCGATGCCGCGACCCGGTCTCGGCCGGAACCAAGGAGGCGCTCAGAGCCAAAAAGGCGGCCGGCCTCCCGCTCGGGAGGCCGAAAGGGCCAGGCGAGAGCAAGCTCGATCCGTTTCGCCCGGAGGTCGAAGCCATGCTCGCGAACGGATCGACGCGGAAGTTCATCGCGAAGCGCTGCGGCACCACGCCCGCCAACCTCTCGAACTGGCTCGGGAAGAACGGAATCAGGAAACCCGCACAATGAAATCCGCTGTGCTCGAAGGTCATCAACTGGAGATTGCGTTCAAACAGGACGGAAAAATTCAGGATCAAATGACCAATCTCCTATGAGACAATCGGTTTCTTTGTTGGGTTAAGGCCAATCATTTACCTTGCCGCTCAATTAGCCGAGCGTTCTAGAAGCCATAAAATGCCGGATGCCGTGGTGCCCGGCGAGTGCTTCAAGGTCGCCGGGAAGGGGCGTCTGGGTTATCAGGATCGGGATGACATGTGCATTTGAACGGAAGTCCATGGCTTCCATGACCGCACGGTACTTGATGCATTGGAAAACGCCGCGCCGGAGATCAGTGTCGTCTGAATCGAGCGACTTGACCTCGATGGCAACGGTCGATCCTAGGCCGTAGTATACGATGTCAGCCCTGTCAGCGGACTAAGGAACGACCTCTGTGTCGGTTTGAAAATCCGCGTAAGTTCGGTGTGTTCGGTCTGGGTTGTTCATCACCCATAGGCGAAGGGTCTTGTGGTTCTGGCCTTCGCCCGCTTGGGCATAGCCGATACCGTCGCGTTCGCTGCCCTCGGACGGAGTTGCTGCGAGCAATTGGTTGCCGAACGCGTCCTCGAATACCCGGTCCCAATCCCTGGAGGTATAAATGTCTGTCGCGATATCCGGGCTCGGAAAACTTGGACCGGCTCAGATAGTTAGCCATGTACATCCCGGCGCCTTCGCCCGGCATGCCGTCGTCCTGCGTTACCAACAGGAAGTTCAGCAAGGGACGGTCGGGTTGAACTTCGAGGATATGATCCATCAGCGCGCCTGCAAGCCTGCCCATGATGAAAGGGAAGATGGACTCGAACCCGTACTCGGTTTCGAGTCTCCTCTTTGCCGCGTGGATCAACCACTGCGCCATCGGCGCCGAGCCGAATTGCGCATGGTTTTTCTCGGTAGGTTGCATCGTCCATATTCACCGAAGTCCTATTGCGGCGGCCTTTTCCTGTCGCGCTGCGGATCAGGCGGCATTCTTGCTCCTGGGCCTCGGAAAACCGCTTCTCAAGCCATCGATGTGTTCAAAAAGATCGGAAGGAATATCCTGCCACAGCGGATAAAGGATAAACTGGATGCCCTCTCGCCGAGCCATCTTGGCTGCTGGAACGAATTCCGCGTCGCCCGAAACAAGCACGATGATTTGGGCTTGGTGTTTGAGAGTGATCGAGGCAATGTCGAGGCCGATCCTTATCCTTATGTCGATGCCTTTTTTTTGCGCGGAGACGGAGCAAAATGGTCGTCGGTCAAATCCTGAGCTGTCTTGCGCTCCGCGAGGATTTCTCGTTGCGGCTTTGCGCGAAGTGTCCAAAACCGGTCAACGTCTTTTCTGACCTCTCCCAATCGGATCGCAAGATTGGGGATGCCGTAAAGAACTTCAAACGATTCCGATCGAATGCGCGCCTGTTGCGACTTGGCATAGTCAATTGCGCGGTTTCCGACTGGGGTATGAGCCATCTGATCGTAAGGCCGGGCATCGTAGTAGAACGTCCGGCACAGAAGCTCGAAAGGGTTGGAAACGTTATAGACCTTGTTCAGATGAACAAGGTGACTTTGCACCAATTGTCTCGCTGCAAGAGCTACGCTTTCCGGAACATCGGAATTGATATCAGATCCAACGACAGGCAATCGTCCCAAAAAAGAAACCGCCATCGATGAGTATTGCAACTTTGGTCTTGCCAAGCCGACAAGGAAAAGCTCCATGGGATTGGCCTTGCTCATGATCGCCAATCCTGTGCTCAGGACGGAAGCAAGGCGTACTGCCATGGAGCGAATAGTACAAAGATGGGTGGCGATCTAATCTATGTCAAGCTTATGTCCTCATAGTACCACGGCTATTTTTTTGCTTGCAAGGGAAATTCAGCCCCGAATTGGTCCGGCGCCGGTCCTGGGTCGTTGTCGGGATTCCGGGCGGGGATCCGGCTCGAATGGTGCCTCCGGCCACTTTCCGAGGACTTTCGGGCGCGTCCGGACGGACCGCCGCCTTTGCGGCAGGCCCGAATGCCGGGATCCGGAGGGGATCGGAACTCAGGCGGGTGCGCGTTTACGGTGATTGCCGGTCATGCGCAGCCAGTCGAGCATCAGCCGCGGGATTCGGGCCAGCTTGCGAAGCGCCGGCGCGACGGGATCCTGAGGTGGGCCGAGCCGGATTGCACATGGACGTTGTCCACATACCCCGTGCAATAGGCAAAGCACGTAAAAAGGGGTACAATAGAGCGGAGCAGACGATATCGCAGATCTGGAGAGCGGCATGGTTGCGGCAGTGACCGAAGGTCGGCGGTTCAATGAGGCTCCTGTAGCGATTCGCCGTCCCGAACTTCTGCGTTAAAATGGAGAGGGAAACGTTGCTTTTCGTGTGTTTGGCCCGGCTGTCGGCGATGCAGGCCCCAGTGCTGTCAGTTGTAGTCATGTAGTTTTCAAAATATCCGCAGATGCATTGTATCGACGAAGCGTACACGGATTTGCCACTGAATGGCGTGCCGGGTTCTTTGATCCAGATGCGGGCAACAATTCGAACGTCATGACGGCGCAAAAATATGAAAATCTGGTCAAGGAAACCGGTCATATGCCTGCGTTTTGTTCGGAACTGCATGTTCGTGTTGCATTACTGCGAAGATCTGAACCCTTGATCTCGGTAAGGATATGGTCCAGTCGCATGTCGGCAGGGTTGAGCAGCCTAAGGAAGAATTTGAGCTTCGAATCCAGAAAATCGCTAGTAAGCGCCTCAATCCTTCCGGCATCGAAAAATAGCCCGCATAAGACGAGGACTGGTTGGTAGTCTTTCCGGGGTGGAACGCCAGCTGCTCCAAGATTTCCAGCTTCGTCGATGAAACAGGATTTAGACGACGCCTCGTAAAAAAAGGCCATGGCCACCATGCGGTGGCCATGGGATCCGCTGCCCGCACGAGAAACTAGAAACTTGCGCGGGATTCAGCAATTAATAGTTTCTGAAAACAATATGGCTGTAGAAAAACAGAATTGGAAGTGGCCATGATGCTGTGATGCAAAGATGCACCGGGCGCAAGCCAAAATCGTTTGCTAGGCCGCCCGCGACATTCTGACTCTTTGTCGCGAAAAGCTTTCGCTTGCGCCTACGCCGCTTCCAGCTTGGAGGCTTCCGTAAGAATCGTGTGGATAAGCCAGCGCTGCTCGGTTGAACGTAGCCTAGCCTGGGTTTCAGGGTCGCGCAGCGTTCGGGCGAGAAGCGCGAAATTCTTCAGGTGCTCCACTTCGGGCAGATCTTCCGGAATTAGCATCCCGAAAATCAGGTCGACTCCGAGCCTGTCTCGAGATTTGAAATCCACCGGCTTCGCAAGTTTGATGAACAGGCCCGATGTTTTCTTGACTTCCGGAAACCGACAATGCGGAACGGCGACGCCGCGTCCCACGGCGGATGAGTATTCGCCTTCTCTGCGCAACAGCGACGAGCAGACGTACCGCGCTTTCAATCCATAAACGCGATGCGCGATCAAGCCGATCTCATGAAAAATGTTGTCTTTCGCCGTTTCCTTGGAAATCACCCGAACCGCGTTTTGATTAAGCACGTTTGAAAGATTCATGACCAAAAAATTTTTCAGCCTCCTCCGGCTTCTCCCGCGCGGTCGGCATCAGGCTCTATCCAGCCGATGTTGCCGTCGTCGCGCCTATAAACGACATTGATGCCGTCGTTGCGCTCGTTTCGAAAAACAAGAACCGATGACTCTGACAGCTCCATCTGCAAAACTGCTTCGCCGACTGAAAGCAGTGGAACCCTAGTTTCCGTCTCGGCGATAATCACAGGCTGCAGCGAATCCGGTTCCTCGCTGTCGAGTTCGCCGCCAGCTTTCTCCGCTGCGAGAATATAGGTGGATGCCGCGGAAGATTCAACAGGAGTGCTGCGCGCCTTGTGATGGTTCTTCAAGCGGCGCTTGTAGCGGCGAAGCTGTTTCGTAATTCGGTCGCAGCTCTTGTCGAAACTCTGGTAGATGTCCTGCGTGCTGGATTTCGATTGTACGCTAAGGCCCGTCGAAAGATGAATTATGATCTCGCATTCGATTTTTGGGCCATTCTTCGCGAATACGGTTGTCGCGTGCGTAGGCCTTTCGGCGAATTTTGAAATCACATGCTCAAGATTCCCGTTGACATGCTCCTTAAGAGCGTCGCCGATTTGAAGATGCCTTCCGCTGATGCTGTATCTCATACCATGTCCTTGCATATGTGAACCGACTTTCCGCGCAAAGTGCCATTCGGCCCTAAAAGTCCTTATTTAAGCTCATCGCAGCGCGTTTCTCCGCCCCTTCTATCGAATTGTAAGATGAAGCGTAGCGTGTCAACCTGTTCGGAAAGGTTTTCCGCATATAATTTCCGCGCGGGCGTGTTCTCGCCGCAAGCTACGCCTCCAAGCGGGAGGGCTCGCTCGCGGCATGCATTCGGCCGATCGGCCTGTTTCGTCGCCTAAATGCCGGTCGAAAGCCGTTGAGTCTGCGACGCAGCCGGCTAATCTCCCGGCTTGCTCGGCCTGAGTTGGAGAGAGATTCGAATTATCCCGTTGCGCAGGGCCCTTGGCGATTCGTAGACTTCGAGTTTTTGAAACATTTCGAATAAACTGGATGCGCCAAATTCCAATGATGCCCATAATACCAAAACGGGTTCAATTTGACATATCGATATGCCGCGGAGGGGGTGTATCTCAAACTTGTTGAAAAGCGATGCAAGAAAGTATTCCTATAGCAGCGCGCCTCTTTATGGGTTGGAAGGTCGGAAACTCACATTCGATCCAATCAACCATTTTGGGCTACACCCCAGCGGAGGTATTGTCGCAAAGCGCCAAACATTGATTTTCGGCACGCGTTCAATTGATACACATTTCAAATACGCGCCCCGATGCCGGGTGCGAAGCCGACGTAGAATCCCGTTACCTCGCTGTTTTCAATTCCTTCCGAAATTGAGGAGAGGAAAAAATCCGTCCACTATCCGCTATCAAGATCGAACGCACCTACTGCGCGCCCGAACCCTGCAAAAAATGTGCCGGACTTGCGAACGCGGCGGCTAGGCCGGCTGCAATCCGATCTGGTGAAGCTTGAGGCCGCGCCCGCCTCTCATTCGACAATGGCAATTCGCTCCAGACCACGCGATTTCGGTTTCAGGGCCACATTGGAAAGAATGCGCGCATGCCGATAACAGGGATTCAATCCGCCGCTCTTCGAATTTATCTCCGGGCGGTCTTCAAGCCGCAGTCAGTGCCGCCATTCGCAGACCGCGATTCTCAGTGCCGTAGCCGTTGCAGATGTCGCTTGCTAAGCTAGCGCGGCTTCGAGGTCGTCGATAAGGTCTTCGGGGTCTTCCAGCCCGACTGAAAATCGAAAGACTCCGTCGCCTGCCAATGCGCGGTAGCTTTCTAGCTGATCGCCTTTCAGCTTGAAGCTGCTTTCGATCATGGCATCGGTCGACAGCCAGTATATCAAGCTCCGGTGGTGCCCGAGCGACACCGCATAGTGAATGACGTTCAGGCCGCTCCTCATGGTCTCGGCCAGTTTCTCGCCGTTTTCCATGCTTCCGACCTGGAATGCGATCATGCCCGAAAAGTTTTTCATTTGCGTGCGGGCCAGGCGGTGCTGCGGATGGCTCTTGAGCCCGGGATAGAGCACTCGCGTAACTTTCGGATGGCTCTCCAGCCATCGGGCAATTGCGAAGGCGTTGGCTTCATGCGCTTTCATGCGAAGCGGCAGAGTAGACGCTCCGCGAGATATAAGCCATGCGTTGAATGGCGACATAATGCCACCGTGATGAATGCAGGACTCCGACCTAAGTCTGCCTACCATGTCGCGCGACCCCGCGACTGCGCCTCCAAGCGCATCGCCGTGGCCGCCGATGTATTTGGTTACGGAATGCATAACCAAGTCGAAGCCAAACTCGGTCGGGCGAGTCGCGATAGGCGACGAAAATGTTGAATCGCAGGTCGCAACCGCCCCCGCCTGCTTCGCAAGTTCCGCGATTTTGGGCAGGTCCGAAATCCGCATGATCGGATTGGCTGGAGACTCCGCATGCACTAGGCGCGTATTGCTCTTGAAGGCATTGCGCAATGAATCGAGGTCGGACATATCGACAAAGGAGACCTCGATCCCGTAGCGGGGAAGGGTGTCGCGGGCGAATTCGGAAACGCCGGCATAGGCGACGTCGGAAATGATCGCGTGGTCTCCGCTTGAAAGGAACGACAGAAACATGGATGTTGCCGCGGCCATCCCGGAAGCGAAGCATGCGCAGTCTTCCGTGCCTTCCAGCGCCGCGATCTTGCGCGACAGCATATCCACCGATGGGTTGCTCCATCGGGAATAGACGTAGGGGTTGTCTTCCGAAAACCCGGCAGCGGAAAAACTGGTTTCCTCCTCGACATGGAAAGTTGAGGACATATGTATTGGCGGAGCGGAATCCCGCGTTGATGGCCCGGGATTTTCGCCGCCATGAATAGCGGTCGTGCTAAGTCCCTTGAATCGATCTAAATTCTTCATTTCGCCGCCTAAATTTGCGCCGCTGGTCTCATTTGCCGCGAATGGCTCGCGGTATTCGTGCCATGCAAAGCCCGCCGCTGTCCAGCCCTAGTTTTGACCCTGTCAGTAGCCGCGTTCAATTACGTTGTCGCCTCCGCAATTTAAAATTACTCGCTTGCGAATTGTCATGTCTGGAAGACACCGGCGAATTCAGGAGAAAACTCTCGGGAATCGCGCTTTTGGGAGACGAATGCAGAGCGCAGGCATCGGACAATGAGGAATCTCCGTATTCAATCTGTTCGCAGTCCCTTCCAAAAACTTAAGCTCGCACTTGCGGCGATTGCGGCGTTTGACCGCGCAGATGCAATCGGTTGACTCTTTCACTCCATCGCAAGCCGGGACGACTCCGCCAAACGAAATCTAATGAGGGCAATGGCCAAGCCGGAACCGGTCCATTCACTCTTGCGGAGCGATGCCGAAAGCCGCGCTCAAATTCATTCCTGCATTCCGCCCTTTTTCAGAAGGTCAACGACTCCCTGGAACAGTCTCCGGCGCACGTGCGCGAGCGGCAAGGTCGTCTCGCATTCGCGGACGCTGGGGCGAATTGCGCGAAATTCCATCGGCAGTAGCTTTCGTGCTCCGCCTCAATACATTTGATGCGATCATCTTGCCGTCTTGCCGAGAGACATTCTTCAGAGCGGAAAAATTCGGGAACTTGCCCTCGGCAATATCTCGATACTCCCGGACGCAACCAGAACCATCCCAAGGAATTCAAGACAACACTCAGTTGTTTCAAAAAAAACCGAGCCGCTAGTGCTTGGGCAATCAAATCATGGGAAAAAGCAATTCTACCGGTGCCCTCGCTTGGCGAGAACAATGAGAACTGAATAAGGCTGCGGAGAATATCCTCCCGCCTCTTGTCGTCAAGATTCGATTGAAGAACGCATCCTCCGAATTCTCTCGCTTGCGCGGTCTCGGCGCAACCCTGGCCCTCATTACAGTCGACGGCAACTTCTTCCATCCAATCCGCGAGACCGCCCTATACAAAGTATTGTTCGTCGAGAAGCCCCTTCCTCTTTTCTCGCGCGACCATTTCATCTATCGCTTTGTTCAGCAATTCAACACCCTCTCCAGTCCGCCAATTACGAATCGTATCTGTGCTCCGTCTGGATCAGCCAATTCGCGGAGCAGGGTGGCAAAGAGGTCGTCTCCATGTCCTTCCGTTCCAAAAATTTCATATGGTTGCGGGACCCTCACTTCCGATTCTGCTCGGCGACGCCCTGGTCGCTTCCGTGAACGGTTTCCCGGATCGCGCGCCGCGCGGACTGCGCAATCGTACCGGGGTTCCCCAAATACCGTGAACGCGGGAACCGCCAATTGCTTCATTAAATGTGGTTGCTCATAGGCCGAGCAGGAATTCGGCGAGTCGCCGCTCGGCGACAGGAGGTTGACAAGGCGGCTGGTGAGGTGCGTAGAGTTTCAGGCGAAAGCGTCGGGGAAGACCTTCTTCTCGGCGGCGGCGGGAGACTGGGCGGCGGTGACGGGATACTACAGGCTGATCGAGAAGCCGGACGAATCGAAAGTGGCTCCGGAGGCGATCCTGGCGACGCACCGGGCGCGCACCGAGCAGCGAATGCGCAAGCAGGCGACGGTCCTGTGCATCCAGGACGGGACCGACCTGAACTTCGCGCCCCATCCCCTCCGCGAGGGGTTGGACGAGATTGGCAAAAACAGGAACTCGAAGGGTGCGCTCGGCCTGCATTTGCATAGCACGCTCGCGGTCGCCGGCGACGGAATCCCGCTCGGCGTGCCGCGAATCGAATTCTCCGGCCCCGGCGACGAGGGGCCGAAGCCCGGCCGGTGGCTGCGCGGCTGGCGGGACGTCGGCGAGCTGAAGGCCGGCTGCGCGCGCGTGGTTTCGGTGATGGATCTCGAGGGCGACATCTTCGAGCTGTTCGCCGCCCGCCGCGACGAGGACGGGCCGGATCTGCTGGTCCGGGCGCAGAACGACCGCTCGCTCGGGCCCGGCGGCTCGAAGCTGTTCGAGGATCTGCACGGGTCGCCGGAGCGGGCGCGGATGGACATTCCGCTCGAGTTCCTGTCGGCGCGGAACTCGGCGCGCGGCCAGTCCGCCTCGCCGGGCCCAGACGCCGGCGTCGCCTCGGCGGCGCTGCACTGGATGGAGGTCGACCTCGCGGTCCCGGAGAATCTGCGCGGCGAGTTCGGAACCCGGCCGTGCCGGATGCGGGCAGTCCACGCGTTGGAGGACCGTCCGCCCGACGGCGCCGAGCCGCTGGAGTGGATGCTGCTGACGACGCTGCCCGCCGGGACCGAGGCGGAAGCCCAGGACATCCTGCGCATGTACCGCCTGAGATGGCGCATCGAGGACTGGCACCGGATCCTGACGTCGGGCTGCAAGGCCGAGGAGGTCGCGTTCCGTACCGCCGAGCTGATCAAGCGGGCGGCGGCGATCATCGCCGTGATCGCCTGGCGGCTGGCGGCGCTCACCCATCTTGGGCGGCAAGCGCCGGATCTGGATGCCGTACTGATGTACTCGGAGGCCGAACTCGCCGTGCTCGGCGATTTCGCCAGGACCCGCAAGGCGGGGCCGCCCGAAACCCTGTACGACGCGATGACGCTGGTGGCCATGCTCGGAGGCTACCTCAACCGAAAGAACGACGGGCCGCCGGGCCGCCAGATTCAGTGGGACGGCCAGATCCGCCTCGCGCAGAGGGCGCAGATGGTCGAGGAAAGTAAGGCTCTGGCCGGGGATAGCAGCGTCTGGAAGCTGCTTAGGTCAGGAGACATATGACCAATATGCAGCCCGCGCCGGGGCGGAAATTTGAAATTCGAGGGTCGATATTATGAAGATCGGGTTTATTGGACTAGGCAATGTCGGCGGCAAGCTTGCAGGGAGCCTGCTTCGCAATGGATACGACTTGACCGTTCTGGACCTCGATCGGTCGCGCGTCCAGGAGTTTGTCGAGCGAGGCGCTGCCGAAGCGGGAACGCCGGGCGATGTCGCGCGCGCGGCCGACTTGATTATTACTTGCCTCCCGTCGCCGGACGCGAGCGCTTCGGTCATGGAGGGACGGGACTGCGTGCTCGATCAGCTGTCCCGAGGCAAAATCTGGGCTGAAATGAGTACCACTAGCGAATCCGAGGTGCTCAGGCTGGGAAAGTTGGTGGAAGAGAAGGGCGCCGACCCAGTGGATTGCCCGGTTTCCGGCGGCTGCCATCGAGCCGCGACGGGCAATATTTCTATTTTCGCTGGCTGCGAAAGATCGGTGTTCGAAAGAATGCTTCCCGTTCTATCCGCCATGGGCCGAAAGATTCTGCATTCCGGGCCCCTTGGGTCCGCTTCGGTCCTGAAGGTGGTCACGAACTATCTAGCGACGGCGAACCTAGTAAGCATCTGCGAAGCCCTGGCAACCGCCAAGCAGGCCGGAATGGATCTGAACACGACCTACGAAGCCATCCGGATATCGTCCGGAAATTCGTTCGTACACGAAACCGAGAGCCAGGTTATTCTGAACGGCAGCCGGAACATTAATTTCACGATGGATCTGGTCGTCAAGGATCTCGGCCTGTTTCAGGAGGTTGCGGACCGGGCGGGCGTTCCGGTCGAAATGTCGCCGCTGCTTCTCCGGATTTTCCGCGACGGCGAAAATAGATTCGGAAGCCGGGAGTGGTCGCCCAACATCGTGCGCCGCCTGGAAGAGAAAATCGGAACTGAAATTCTCGCCGCCGGCTTTCCTTCCGAAATCGTCGACATCGAGCCGGAAGTCGAAGGGCGGGAGATTCACGCGCGTCGGAAGGCTTGACCTTGGCGACCTGCCGCTAGGAAATGGAATTCGCAAAATCGATGCGATGTCCGGATCGGCGCATCCCGATAGAATCGCCGGTCCGCGACGCGCGGCCAAGCCCGTCGATGCGAAGCCCCGTCAGCGGCGTTTGCAATTTCAGCATTCCGCGTTAGCCGCGGTAGTTGATCCCCAGGTAGTACTTCTGCACTAGCTTGTCTTTGACTAGTGCTTCCGGCGCGCCCGCTGCGATGATCTTGCCGTCATTCATGACATACGCTCTGTCGACGATATCCAGGGTTGCGCGCTCGTTGTGGTCGGTTATGAGAACGCCAACTCCTCTATCCTTCAGATGCTTTACGAAATCTAGCATTTGATTCACGTAGATGGGATCGACTCCGGCAAACGGCTCGTCGAGCAGAATGTAGCGCGGCGACGAAGCGACGCACCTTGCGATTTCAACCCGCCTGCGCTCGCCGCCGGAAAGCTTTCCGCCGCGCTTGTGGCGGATGCGTTCGATCGAGAACTCGGATAAAAGCTCGTTGAGGCGCTTCCTGCGCTCCGACTCGCTTCGCACGCAGAATTCCAAAATTGCCAAGATGTTGTTTTCTACCGACATTTTCGAAAAAATAGAAGATTCCTGCGGCAGGTATCCCAGCCCTAGGCGCGCGCGCCTGTACATCGGCAGCCGGGTTACGTCTCGACCGTCTATGAAGATGCGGCCGGAATCCGGCGTGAGCAGTCCGGCAATCATGTAGAAGCACGTGGTTTTCCCGGCGCCGTTGGGTCCGAGAAGACCTACCACCTCGTTTCGGTACAGCCGGAACTCGACATCGTTTACGGCAACGCTGCGACGGTATCTTTTAATGAGATTCGCTGCGTAAATTCCCGGCCGCGAGGTTTGTTCCGCGGTGTCAGTCATCCGGGCGGAATAATGCCGTGAATTCCGGTTCCTTCAGAACTTGCCCCCGATCCTGTTCGACATCGTAAACGAGCCCGTAGCCCGTTAGCCGGCCGTCGCTGGAAAGCACCGAAAGATTGCCGTACATGCCAACCCGTCCTTCGGCGACTTTATACGTGGCGAAATCGGATTCGGCGGTTCCGTCCGGCCATTCCAGCGTAGCTCCGCCGACGGCGCGGACAGTGTCGAGCTGCGAACCGCCGTCGCCGATGATCGTGACGACTTCCTGCGATCTGAAAACAATGTCGTCCTGAATTACTTCGACACTGCCCTTGAAAATAAAATAGCTGCCGTCGCCGCTGAATTCCGCCGAGTCCGCGTAGACGACGATTTGGCGGCCCGTTCCCGAAGCGAAATCCAGATTCAGGCGGTCATCCGCAGCCGCCGAATGCGCTGCGAACGACAATGCGGCCACAAGCAAAAAATTTTTCATTTACTTATCCCGTTTCAAGATTCAGGCGGTTTGAAAACGATAATTACATTGTTTTCGAGCTTTAAGGAACCCGGATATTTCGCGTCGCCCGGCGCATCGTCATCGGGTTCGAAATCGAGATGGCCAACCGCGCCGAATCCTCCGGGAAAGGTCAGGAATACTTCGCCGACGCTGTTGAAATCCATCCTTCTAGAACTAATCTTGAATCCGTCCGAGACCATCGAATATCCAAAATTCGTCGTAAGCTCGGAGCCGCCGCCGAAGAAGATCGTCTCCGCGTTGCCGACGCGTTCGACGATAGAGGAATGGATTTCGACCTCCATGCCGTTCTCGTCGGCCGCATTCGCAAAAATGTTTCCGGCTGTCGCGACTTCGTTCTCCCAGTCCACGTTGTCCGACCGCACCTGCAGCTCGTATCCCTCCGGCGTCAGCGTCCGGAAATCGCTGTTCTGGAGCGATGCGAATTTCGATTCGCCTGTCGGCGTCAATTTTTCGAAGCGCGCTCCCTCCGTCTCCAGGACGAAGGGAGCGATGATTCCCGCGAGCGCGACGGCGGGCAGCAGGACCCGCAGCGCTATGACGATCCTTGAATACCTGTCCGCAGGCAGCCGGAGCATTATGCGATTCCCGCCCTGAGGCAGTCGTGGATGTGCAGAATGCCGGAAGCGATGCCGTCGCTAGCGGGTTCCACTGCGAACAGGCATGTGATTTTTCGCTCGTTCATCAGCGCGAGCGCTTCCTGCGCCAGCGCGTCGGGAGCGATCGTAAGCGGATCGAGGGTCATGACCTCGGCCGCTCGTAGTTCGAGCAGCCCGGTCATATTCCGGCGAAGATCGCCGTCGGTAATAACCCCGGCAAGGCGGCCGGCGGGCGAAACGACGCCCGCAATGCCAAAGCCCTTGCCGGTGATTTCAAGCAGGGTTTCAGGCATTGGAGTGTCTTCGCCGACTAGCGGCAGCATGTCGGTTCCGTGCATGAGGTCGCGAACTTTCGACAGCTTGGCTCCGAGGCTTCCGCCGGGATGGAATTCCCGGAACAGCTCGGGCGTGAAATTTCGATGCTCCATTATTGCGACAGCGAGCGCATCGCCCACCGCCAGCGCCAGCGTCGCCGAGGTGGTCGGCACCATGTCGGATTCGCATGCTTCCCTGGCGGAGGGCAGAGCGATGGCCGCGTCGGAGATCTTCAGAAGCGCGCTCTCGGGGTTTTGCGCGACCCCGACGAGAGGAATGGAGAATCGGCGCGTGTAGGCGATCATATCCGCGAGTTCCGGCGTTTCTCCGGAGCTGGAAAGCAGCAGAACCGAATCGCCGCGCGCGATCATGCCGAGGTCGCCGTGGCTGGCCTCCGCCGGGTGCACGAAGTGCGCCGGCGTTCCGGTCGAAGCGAATGTCGCCGCGATCTTGCGGGCGATATGGCCGGACTTGCCCATGCCCGAGACGATTACGCGCCCCTTCGTTCGAATAAGTATGTCCGCGGCCTCCAAGAAGCTGTCTCCGAGGCTGTCGGCCAGCCGCGCAAGGGCTTCGGCCTCGATCTCGACGACTCGCCGTCCGGTATCTAGAAACTTTTTCGAGAGCACTTTTGCCGAGGCCTCTAGGCTAATGCGCGAAAACGTCCTCGGGCCAGCCGCCTAGATCCAGCTTTGCCCGGGCGGGAATGAACTCAAAGCATGCGGCGGCGAGCTCGGCGCGGCCCTCTCGTTCCAAAATTCGATCGAGCTCGGCGCGCAGTCCGTGCAAATGCAGGACATCGTTGGCGGCGTATTGGATCTGCGCGTCGCTAAGATCGCCCGAACCCCAATCCGACGACTGCTTTTCCTTGGAGAGTTCCAGATTTAAAAGCTCGTTAGTCAGGATGTTGAGACCGTGCTGATTGGAGTAGGTTCTCGCGATTTTCGACGCGATCTTGGTACAGTAGACGGGCGATGCGAGCACGCCGAATGTCTTGTAGAGCAAGGCGACGTCGAATCTTGCGAAGTGAAAAATTTTAAGAATCGAGGGATCCTCCAGTATCTTCGCGATGTTGGGCGCCTCGGACTGCTCGCGCTCGATCCGGACCAGCGAAGCGTGCCCGTCGCCGGCGGAAACCTGAACAAGGCAAAGGCGGTCGCGAACGAACCTGAGTCCAGTAGCTTCCGTATCGATCGCGACGGAGCCTCCTGCGTCGAAAGAGTCGGGTAGGTCCCCGTCGTAGAGAGAATTCGCCATGTGTCCCTGCTCGGCTGGAATATTCGCCGGCTTTCTATTCGACTATTCGCGAGTCGCGAATCCCGGCAAGTGGCGCGACGGTCGGCAAGTAGCTGATCGGCCTGTGCAATTGCGGGCATTGCTAATGATTCTAGCTCCGTTTGGCAACCGCGCTCCGAAGTATTGTCGCTTTATTTTACTGCTGCCGAGGAGTCGGTACGAGCGGGTTCGCACCGCCAATTTGGAGCCTGCGGCGGAATCCAATCGCGGGCGACCGGCTCGCAACGATCCGAGTCTTCCGAACGCGGGCTTGCCGCGCCAAAGCGCTTCGTTCGGATCTCGGGCTGGCCCCTCGGCCGGATGATCTTGCCGCTCCCGCCCGGCTTTTTCGGCCGCTTGCATGGCGGCGGCTGCTTGAAAACGCGGGATTCAGGCGATTCGCCGCATCACGCGGCTTGGAGATCCGCGTCCTCCTCTTCGGCAAGCTGGGTTTGCCACATGTCCGCGTAGCGACCTTCGAGTCGAAGCAAATCCTCGTGAGTTCCAAGTTCGGCGATGCGGCCTTTCTCCAGTACGAAAATCATGTCCGAGTGAACGATCGTCGAAAGCCTGTGGGCGATGGCGATGACCGTCCTTCCTTCCCCCGCTACGCGGAAATTGTCCTGGATTTCGCGCTCGGTCTCCGAATCGAGGGCCGAGGTCGCCTCGTCGAGCAGAAGAATCCTCGGGTTCTTGAGCAAGGTGCGGCAGATGCCGACCCGCTGCTTCTCGCCGCCGGAAAGCTTCAGGCCCCGCTCGCCGACTTCGGTCGAGTAGCCTTCAGGCAGCGACATGATGAAGTCGTGCAGCTGGGCGGCCTTGGCCGCTTCCTCGACATCGTCCTTCGTAGCTCGCGGATGCCCGTAGGCGATGTTGTAGTAGATCGTCTCGTTGAACAGGACGGTGTCCTGGGGAACGATTCCGATCGCGGCGTGCAGGCTCGCTTGCGTTACGTCCCGAACGTCCTGCCCGTCGATTATTAGGGCGCCTCCGCTCACGTCGAAGAATCTGAACAGAAGCTTTCCGATCGTGGACTTCCCGGATCCCGACGGGCCGACGATCGCGACCTTTTTGCCGGCGGGAACCGTCAGGTTTATCCCCTTGAGGATCGGTCGCTTGCTGTCGTAGCCGAAGTGAAGGTTTTGCAGGGCGATTTCGCCGCCGGTGACCTTTATGTCCCGGGCGCCGGGCTTGTCCTTGACTTCGGAAGGCTGCTCGAGAAGATCGAACATCTCGCCCATGTCAACCAGAGACTGGCGAATTTCCCGGTATACCGTGCCGAGGAAGTTAAGCGGAATGGTCACCTGGATCATATAGGCGTTGACAAGGACGAAGTCCCCCACGGTGAGCTGCCCGTTCAGGACCCCGAGGGCCGCCAAGACCATGACCGTCACGGTTCCGGTCGTTATCAGCAGCGATTGCCCGAAATTCAGAAATGCTAGCGAATAGCTGGTTTTCAGCGCCGCTTGCTCGTAGCCGCGCATCGACTGGTCGTAGCGGTTGGCCTCTCGGCTTTCCGCGCCGAAATACTTTACGGTCTCGAAGTTGAGCAGGCTGTCGACGGCTTTCTGGTTCGCCTCGGTGTCCTGGCGGTTCATCTCCTTGCGGATTTGAACGCGCCAGCTGGTCACCTTGATAGTGAAGTAGACGTAGACCGTGATCGCCGCGACTAGGACCAGGAAGTACTGGACTCCGAGAATGAACAGGAAAATCGCCGAGACCAGCAGCAATTCAAGTATCAGCGGCCCGATGGCGAGGAGAATGAAGCGAAGCAGAAACTCGACGCCCTTGGTTCCTCGCTCGATTATTCGCGACAATCCGCCCGTCTTGCGGCTGATGTGGTACCGAAGCGAAAGGTTGTGCAGGTGCTTGAATGTTTCAAGCGCGATAAGCCGAAGCGCGCGCTGGCCGACCTTGGCGAACGCGACATCCCGAAGCTGGTCGAATCCGACGCTCATAAGCCGGGCGACTCCGTAGGCCACCGTGATCGCGACCGCGCCGACCGCGAAGGCGAACCCGGTGGATATTTCTCCTCCGGAAGTCAATGCATCCACGGCGGACTTGTAGATGAACGGCGTGATTACCGACAAAAGCTTTGCGCACGCGAGGGCTAGAAGCGCGAGCACGACTCGCGCACGGCCGCCAAAGTCGTCTTTGGGCCAAAGATACGGCGTGACGCTTCTTACGGTTCGCCATCCGCTGCGGCGTTCGGCGGTTTCCGCCGATTGCAAATCGGGCGCAGTAATCGACATGGCTTTCCCCGACCAGACAAGGGGCCGCGCTATGCCGGAGCAGCAAGCACATAGCCGCAGCCGGCGGTGCGCAGGCGGTTCCTAGTGCCATTAAGTGTTTCCGAGTTCGAAGTAAATCAAGACCTGCCGCTCGTTTCTTGTCGACTTTGAAACAATGACCGACAACGCGCTTGCGGCCGCAGAGCGTTGCGAGTCGGTCGTTGAGGCGCCGCCCGACAACGGCCATTCCGGGGAGGCCTAGGCCGGCACGGGTTTCAATGCGATTTTTCTCTTCCAGAAGCGGATCATTTTCGGGTCGTGCCGAAGACTCTCGCTAGGTGATGCGGCCCTTTTTGTTCGATCTCTGCCTTTCGCCGGGGCAGGGCCTGTTTCGACGCGGGAATGATATTCCAGTTTCGGCATTGCTCGCGCCGTCTTCTCGTTGCGGACCGCGAGCGGCGGTTCGAAACCGGAGCCGCCTCGCGGCGCGCGGCGCCTGCGCAGGATCATCGCCATGGCGAAGCGGACAACGGGTCTCGCCGCCGCTCATTCAAGGGATAAAGACGCATAGCGCCTCGGCGCGGCGGTTGCAGCGTTTCCAGCCGTCCGGATCGATGCTTGCGATCCATTGAGCAAAGGTCCCGCGTGCTGCGCATAGAGGCATAGTACCGCATGCGGAGCGTTCCGCAGCCGATGCCGGGCGGAAACTATTTCTGACAATCCGCATGCCGAACGGATCGAGACCGTTCTTCTTCCGGCGCTCGGTTCATTGGGGAAATTTGTTCCCGTTCGTTTCGGCTTCCGCCGCTGCCGCGATAGGGCCCCCGTCACTGCAGGCCCTCCGCGGCGCCTTCGAAGATAAAGTCATTCAGAAATAGTCGCCGACGGAACAGGCTGCGCTCGACTTCGGTCAATGCGGCCACCGTGCAGATATCGTCCCATTCGTCCCGGATGGTGGCGATCTGCCTGGCGATGATGTCTTTCGCCGGCTTCTCGCCGAGCTGGAAATTAGGCGCGGCGTCAAGGCAAGTCGCAAGCCTGCTCGTCCGATTGTCTCCGACGATCAGCATCGCCTGGCTAGCCGCATTGCCGGAACGGCTTTGCGGGCAAATGTCGTAGGCAGGCGTCAGGGTCAGGGTCAGGCGTTCGCCGTCCCAGAAGGCCGCGTGGTTGCGGGCGTGATCGTCGGTGTTGCCGCACAGGACATTGAACACGAGCCTTCCGAACAACTCGCGCAACGTCGCCTTCGGCGAGGTGAAGCGGCGCCGAATGATTTCCGCAAGGTCCTCGTAGCTGGCGTAGCGCGCCTGCATTTCATCGAGACCGAACAGCGTCAGCGCCGAGACCATCGCCTTGCGCGTCCAGCCGCGGCTCGTCCTTGCGCGGTCGAATCGTTCGACTAGCAGTATGTCCTTGCCGCCGGCGTGCGCGAGACTTGCGGGGGCGACGTTCAGCCCCGCCCCGGCTGCAAGGCGCATCGCGACAAATTCCGCCTTTACCACGTTGTAAGTGTCGGTCGAAGACGGGAACTTGGCGATCATCTTTTTGTCGCCGTCCTCGATCATCGCCTTCGGACGCGCGCCGCCGAGCGATGTGCAGCGGAGCAGGGCCTGATCCAGTTCGGGCGATAGCGGCGCGCCCTTCTCGACTTTCTCGGCGGCGTTCAGCAGTTCTTCGAGCGTCGCGCATTGAACTGCGCGCGGCACGAACTCGGATGGGGAGCTCTGGAAGTCCAGAGCTCCGCTGCGGTCGGAGCCGGACTCCAGCAGGTAGTTCAGCTCGTCGAGCGCATCGGTATCGGCATTCTCGCCCTTGCCTCCGAATATCCGGTTCAGAATGACGCGACGGCCCCATGCATCTGGCGCGGCGTCGCGCAGGCAACCGGCCATGCCTAGGCCGGCTTCCGGCGCAATCGCTCCGCTGCGCAACGGCAGTTCCGGCTCGTAGATCGGAATGCCGCCAAGCCTGCCGAGATAGCTCCGGCCGTAGTTGAAGATCAGCCGCTGGCCGTCTCGCGCGATGCGGCCGGCGACGACCGGTGCCGTCGCGCCGGGCAGCCATATCCAGACATAGGCTTCCTCCGGCGCTTTCCCGCCGGAGCGATCAGAAGTCATCTTTCGCCTTCGCCGTTCTCGCGCGGACTGATTGCGGCAGCAGAGCCAGCTTGCCGCGCTCCATCGAAAGATAGCGAGTCAGCGTCGCCGGTTCGGATTCGAAAAGGCGCAGCCCGAGGATGGCGGCCACTTCGAAGGCCGCGCCGATGGAGGATCCCATTTCTCCATTCTCGATTCGGTGCACGAGGCCGCGCGAAATCCCGGCGCGTTCGGCGACTTCGGCGACCGTGACGCCTCGTTCAATGCGCGCGCTGCGAATCATCGCCCCGAGAAGCGCCGCGGTTTCGCGAGCATAGCGGGAATAGCTTCTGTGCGCAGGCTTCGCCATCGCTCTTTCTCCATGAATAAATCATAAATGCGCTTTATGCCTCATTTATAGATTATTCTAGCGAAATTCAAACTGATTGGAATGCTTGCGTTTCAAAAATAGGCCTCGAAAATATTCAATGATCCGTTTGTAGAAAAATAATTACGGTTCGAGACGTCGAGCAAAGCCCTTGAGTCGATGCTGGCCTGGCCGCAAGCCTCTCGCTTTTGCGAAGTGCATTTTTCTAGCATTTGGCTTGTCGCGTCATGGCCAGCCGGATAGCGAGCGAAGTCGACCCTTCGCCGGTAAGCATGCTCCCGGTCGATGACGATGTTCAATTGAGCGCCTAGCAATCAGGCGCAAGAGGCGGAAAATCGATAAAATTCGAGCGCTAGCCCGCTGAGCCGTTAGCGGCCGAACATTGTATTGGGAAGGAACAGCGCGAGCTGCGGCAATAGTCCGACGAGGACGACGGCCGCGAGCATGGCGAACCAAAACGGCCAGATGCCGCGGAATATCGTGTTAAGCGGAACGCCTTCGGCAATCCCCTTGACCACGAAGACATTGATGCCGACAGGAGGCGAAATCAAAGCCATTTCGAGAACGATGACAATTAGCACGCCGAACCAGATCATGTCTATCCCGAGAGATTCCAGGACGGGCTGAATCAGCGGTATCGTCAGGACAAGGATTGCAAACCCCTCGAGAAACATCCCGAGCACCATGTACAGAAGCAGGATCGCGACGACGACCTGGCCGCCCGTGAATCCCTGCGATTCAACCCATTGGGACACGGCGAACGGAACGCCCGTAAATCCGATGAAGGTCTTGAAGACAAAAGCCCCGAATAGAATCAAAAATACGGTGCCCGTGGACTTGAGGGTCGACGCGGTGACTTCGGAAATGCTCGCAATGCTCAGGCGCCCGCGCAATACCGTAACCGCCAAAGCGAGCACGGCGCCGATGCCGGCCGCTTCGACTGCGGAAAAAACCCCCGTATAGATGCCGCCAATGGTAACCACGATAATGCCGGTTATCCAGGTCGCCTTTCGAAGCGCGGCGAACCTCTTTCCCAACGGCTCCCTCTGCGCCGACTGCGGAGCTTTTTCCGGATCGCGGGAAACGATCACCCAAATGGTCAGCACGAACAGCAGGGTCAACAGGATGCCGGGAACGACTCCCGCGATGAAAAGCCTTCCTATGCTTTCCTCGGTCAGAATCGCGTAGACGACGAATCCCGCCGATGGCGGAATTAAAATTCCGAGCGTGCCGCCCGCGGCGATCGTGCCGGTAGCCAGCGAATCGGCGTAGTTGCGCGATTTCATTTCGGGCAGCGCGATTCTTCCCATGGTGAGCGCGGCGGCGAGAGACGAGCCGGACAATGCCGAAAACCCCGCGCACCCCACGACAGAAGCGGATGCCAGCCCTCCCTTCAGGTGACCGAGCCAGCTGTGCGCCGCGTCGTAAAGGTCCCGGCTCATGCCGGACGCCCCCGCCAGATTGCCCATGAGAATGAAGAGCGGAAGGATCGTAAGGGAATAGTTCGAGGATTCGCCGAAGATTTCGCCCGCGAGAACCGGTATGCTGGCCTGCGGGCGAATGTAGTATATGCCCGCGGCGCCGACGATCATCATCGCCGTGCCGACCGGAACGCGAATGAATAGCAGGACGAATAAAGAGGCAAAGCCTGCCAGGGCGATTTCGGTTCCGCCCATCAGTCTCTTGGCTCGTTCGGGTCGTCGGCCCGCCAGTTGGCAAGGCCGATTCCGGCTTGCACGAGCAGAAGCGCCGAGTAGAACGCCATCGCCGCGCCGAGGAAGTAGTAGAATGGCGTGTGGACAATCGACAGATTGTTGGTGATTGCGCCGCAGGGCAGGCCGCAGCCTCCCTTCAGGAACAGAGCGTATGCGGAAATCGCCGTAATCGCGATTCCCAGCGCTCGGGCGACGATATCCGTTATCCGGGTTGCGGAGCGACCCGCGACCATCTTTATGACATTGACGCCGACATGCCCGCCCTGCTTGGCGCAGTAGGCAATCGAGGCGGCGACGACAACGGTCAGAGCCATCGTCGAGACATCTTCGATCCCGAATATCGGATTGTTCAGCGCATAGCGCCAGAAGACTGCGACGACGGTAACCGCCATCAAGCTCGTGAGCGCAACTCCTCCCGCTGCCGCGAACAGCCTGGCCAAGCGACCGAGATGCCGTTCGGCCAGGTCGAGCGCCGCGAATAGCCGATAACCCAGCAACCTACTTGCCCTTGATCATGCCGATGACACCGCCTGCGGCCTCCGAATGCAACGTGTCGTAAACCTTGTCGACCACCGCGTCGCACCAGCCTTTTTCCCGTTCGCTTGGAGAGTCGTAGACATTCTTGTTCATTAGCAGCGCGAACGCGATTCCGGATCCCGGGAAGTAGGTCGTCAGGTAGTTGGCCGGCTCGTTAAGCATAAAGGAATCAATTCCGGACGCGTCGATCGCGACGGTTGAGAGATTTCGGTTTGTCACGTCGACCGGCTGCGCGACGGCGCTGGCGCAGAGGGCTTCCGGAAAAGGAGCAGTCCGCTTCGACGCGACGCGGATTTTCATGCCCTTCAGGTCCTCCGGAGCGCGAACCGGCTTGTTATTCGTAGGAAGAATGGGAGGGCTGCTGGCCCGGAGCGCGAGAATCTTGGCGTCGTACTCCTTCTCGAGAACGGTATTTGCATTCCGCAGAGCTTTCGTGCATTCCGCGAAACTGTCGCAATTGTTCGGCAGAGAGATCGAGTTCGTTTTTGGAAATAGATCTCCGAAAAAGCTGAGAACGGTGAATACAATATCGGCGACGCAGTCGAACAGTATCGAATACTGCTTGGAAGGAACGGAATTCAACGCGCTTCCCGGGTATTGCCGAACCGTCATCTTCCCGCCTGACGCTTCCGCCTGCCATTCCGCGAAAGGCGTAAAGACTCCCGCATTCGACGGATGATTCGGCGCGATGAAATGCGCTAGCGATAGGTCTCCCGAACGCGCCGCTCCGGTAGCGCTATTCGGCGAGATCGCGGAAGCGGCGATTGGTTTCATTGCCCGGTTCCCACAAAATTCGTTGCGAAGCTTGAGTCGGACGGGAAAGCAGGGAGAATTCGTGACTTAGGCGCCGGTCCGCCGCGCAGCGAAATCGAATACCCGCCCGCTTCGATTCCGTCGCAAATTTGGACTGGTTCGGATTCAATCATTCATTTGCAACAAGCAGTCGTGCCTGCTTCCGCGAGCAGCCCGGCCAATTGGCCGGGCTGCCGGCAATTCCAAGACAACTATCCGGCAGGCCGGCGTTTCAAACCGCTACATGCCCTTGAACAGTTTGATAATCTCGCCAACGGTGGCGTCGCCTACGGTGTCGGACTGCGCGGCCTCGTAGACTTCCGCGACGACCGCATCGAACCGTGCCTTCTCCTCTTCGGACAATTCAATAATTTCTACGCCCGCATCTCGCGCGATTTTCATTCCGCGCTCGCTTGATTTCGCAAAGGCGATTGCGCCGCTTTCGGCAAGCGAAGCATCGGATGCAGCGTCGACCCATCCTTTTTCCTCGTCGGAAAGCGCGTTGTACGAGCCCTTGTTCATCAGCAGCACGAATGCGGCTCCTGAACCCGGGAAATAGTTCGTTAGGTAGTTGGCCGGCTCCTGCAGCTTGAACGAGCCGATTCCCGACGGGTCGATGGAAATCGCATCGATTACCCCGTTCGCCAAATTCTGATTGATGACGGTCACGGGCTGAGCCACGGCGCTGGCCCCGAGAGCTTCGACGTAGGGCACGGCCTGCTTCGATGTAACGCGGACCTTCATTCCCTTGAGGTCTTCCAGAGTGCGAACCGGCTTGTCCTTAGTAAGAAGAATTGGCGGGCTATTGGACCAGAGCGCGAGCACCTTTGCATCGAATTCCTTCTCCAATTCGCTGCGGGCGTTCTGCAGAGCTTCCGTACAGGTTAAGGAACTGTCGCAGATAGTCGGGAGCGTGATCAGGTTCGTTTTCGGAAATAGATCGCCCGTATAGCCGGGCAATGCGAAGACGATATCGGCGACGCCGTCGAGCAAAATTGAATACTGCTTGGGCGGAACCGAGTTCAGAGCTCCGCCGGGATACTGCTGAACCGTCATCTTGCCGCCGGAAGCTTCCGCCAGCTTTTCGGCGAACGGCGTGAATACGCCCGCGTTCATCGGATGCTTCGGACCCATGAAATACGCCAGCGAAAGCTCGCCGGACTGCGCGTATCCAGCCGCAGCGACCGTCGAAATCGCCAAGGCAGCAAATAGTCTCTTCATTTTTTCCTCCAAATTCAGTTTAGAAACTCAAGGCAGTTCTCAGCTCGGAAGATTTGCGGCATGAAGTGTGCCCCTTGATTCCTCAGCAGCGAATTGCTCCGAATATTTTCTAATCCTCAGAAAAGGCAAACGCTCCGCCGCTCTTCTGATAATCGCCCGGCATTGCTAAATCCGCGCCAGCGAAATCCATCGGAATCGGTCTTGCGCGAGTCGCTGCGCGGGTTTTGCGACGAAATCTAGCATAAGCAACATAGCGGGGCAAATTATTGGTATCGCAGGGGTGTAGCCCAATTTGTTGTCAGGCAACGATGGCCTGCCTCGCGTGCCAGTCGAGGAAGTCGGGCAGCCTGAAGTTTATGACGCAGCTTTTGAGCGCCAGCATTGCGTTGGTGCCTGACTTCGACCAGCGGGTGCCGGGACGCTTCAGCCGGAGACCGTACCGCTTGAAGCCACTTTCCACGACCCCCGATCCAATCTGCATGCCCTGGTCGCGGTATTGGTTGTAGCGCATCCGTTCGATGTTGTTCCGATAGTAGCGGCAACACGCCACCACTTGCTTGCACCCGCCGCGGAAGGGCTCGAGCTCCCGGATCACCTTGGCGGCCCGGCGCGCCTCGAGGTCCGCCTTGATCTCTTCGAACCGCCGGTCCTGCTCCGCCTTGTCCGGAAAATCGCCTTCACCGCATCGCCGGCGTATTCGAGGGCATGGAACATATCGAGCACGAAGGTGATCTTCCCGCCCCCGAACAACCAATGGCATTGTCCTAGTGAATTGACCGTTCGAATTTCAGTTTGGAATTCGCGCATTAGGTCGATTCTGGCTTTTTGTCAGATTTTTTTGAAGTTTCAGCCCCGCCGAGCGCGATTTCCGTCGACGGCCGGCATCCGGTTGCGGGATTCCGCTTCGGCGGCCGACGTCCGCGGCCTACAAGGGGGGAATTGTCGGAATCCGGCGCGTCGGCGCCGTGCTTCGGCGCCGGGTTCGTCGATTCTCCGGCGGGCCGGTCGTCAGGCGGACTGCGCCGCGCCGGCCATTGGGATTTTGGTTTTTTTGCGCGCCTCCGCGTCCATTTGCTCGCCGGATTTTTCGATACGCGGGGGTGCGAGCGGCCCGGGCGCAGCCGGCTTCCGCCGCGAACGCGGCTCCGGCCAGCAGAAGCTCCTCCAGATTCGCCGCCGCCAGGGCGAGCGCACTCTTGAAATTCACGGTCCGGCGCGGCTTTCCCTTCTTGCGCATTTGCGCCAGCAGGTCGTCGCCCTCCTTCTCGAGCGAGCGCGTCGCCGCGATCAGGGCGAAGTGGACGTAGGTCTCCTGCCGGACGCCGCGCTCGCTCCGGGCGTGGTATTCGTCCACCCCGATGAAGGTCTTCGAGATTTTGCAGAGCTCCTCGATCGACCAGCGCCCGTGGTACAGGTCCGAGAGATCGGGCGCGCCGTAGCGGTCGGCGTCGGCAAGTGCGGTGGCGAGGCAGTATTCGCTGCCGCCGGCCTCGTATCGGACCAGACGGACCCGGAGCGGGCCGAACTCCCGTCCGGGATGCTTCCGGCGCAGATCTCGGATCGCGTCCTCGCCCGGCTCGACAACCACCGTCGCGTCGTCCCGGTCGCCGTCCCCGGACCTGTCAAAGGCGGGCGCCGAATTGCGCTGGATCCGGAATACCGGGTGCGCGATGACGGTACGCGGCGTCGAGGCATTGGTCTTCCCGCGCCGTCCGCCCGGAACGCGGGGGCGAGGGGACGATTGATTGCGAAAGCCGGTTCGCATCCTCGGACCAGCGACGAAAACGGCCGGAGTCAGGATGCGAAACGGGCTCCCTGGCGCCGCTCGTGCCCGGTCAGGCGTGCTAGGATCCGCAGGCGCCGGCCTGGGAGACGCAAAATCGGAACAATGTATCGGTTGTCCGCCTCGAGCGAGCGGAATCCGGGCCACGCCGGCACCCGGCCGAACGGGTTTTCGGGAACAACGTTCCGAATCCTGGCAAGGACGGCTCGCGGGTTCGCGTCAGTGTCTGGTGGCGCGCACGCTAGGGCGACGGCTCGGTGGACCAGGACTTGCGGTGCAGCCGTTTGTTGTATTTCTGATTGGGCCAGGCCCGATGATTCCGATCATTGAGCCGTTCGGCGTCTCCCGGGATGCTTGGTGGAATGCAAGGAGAGGCACTGGAGCGTTCCGGGACCTGCCCTCGTGGTCAGCCAGCAGCCGTGGCCTCCAGCTCTAACATCAGCGGAGGCAGGGCGTGCGGGCAACGCCGAGAAGGGTCATCGGAGGAACAACCTCGGCGTGCCCGAATCGTGAACCCAGAACATCGAAGTGACTCACGGCTTCGTCCACGTCGGTGGTGTAGACGTTGAGCCGGATAACGTTGGCAAGACCCATGCCGGCGGCGTTCAGGACGGCTTCCAGATTGTCCAGGGCAAGCGCGACCTGATTGCGCATGTCCCCCGGGTGCTGCGGGTTCCCGTCAGCGTCAACGGAGGTCTGGCCTGCGCAGATCAGGTGCCGGTTTGCTCCAACGAGCAATTCGGCTCAATTGTTGTCAAAGTTCAGCGACCACGGTTAGGGATTCACGGCCGTTCTCTTCATGGGCTTCGGGTCCTCGTTCGCAATTCAGGGACCACCATTCAAGCACAGGTCTCCTGTCACCGCGGTGACAGGGGCGATCAGGCCACGCAGCCGGTCATTCCTCCAGACAGGGAATTCAAATCTGCCCCACGCGCGGCACCCGAAACTGGCTGAAATCTGTCGCAATGCGAGAACCGAACAAACGCAGTCGTTTCCTGTTGCCAAGGCTGAGGCTGCGGGATCCAAATACTCCATTCTTGAAAGCCCATGGCCTGCAGGCCGGCTGCGTGCGTTGCACGTTGTCCGCGGGCGTCAAGGAGTCGGATGGGCGCTTGTGCTCACGGACGGGCTTGAGTGCCCCAAAGGGGAGGAGTCGGATTCCGCTCTCTCACCGAGGAAAGGAGCGGGTCGAGGCAGTGTTTCTGTACTCGCCGCCGCTCGGCCAGGGTTGCGCGCATGCGTTTCAACTCATGCATTTCAGAACCTCTGCGCGACGTATTGCTGTATCTGACTGGCACTGAGCTCGGTCGTCGCGGCACCGGTTCTCGTGTAGAAGCGCTCGCTGCCACCGTCCTTCACGTAGGCAGGCGAACTGGAAGGCCAGCACTCAATTACGAGTACCCGTGCCTCGTCACGATCCTCGAATCTCGGATGGATGTACATCGAGTGCTGCGCGCCTATGCGATCCTTGAGAAGATTCACTAAATGCAGGTGCATCTTGTCTTCGTTTGGAAACCCGTCGACCTTGGCACCCACCGTCTCGCCATCGTCCGACAAACCGACAATCAGGGTTCCACCCCGCGCATTGAGAAATCCCGCAATCGTCTTGAGGCAGGCCAGCTCCATCCTTGGATCCCTTTCTCCTGTGTGCAGATTGACCCTGAGACTGGACTTGAACTCTACGTGCACCCCTTCGCCGTCCGCAATGAGCTTCCCAATGTCCATGCTGTCAGGTGCCTCTGGGCCGCTTTCCTCCCTGAGGCTGCCGTACGTTTCGGCAACGAAACGGGCAATCCGCTCGCGCCGAGCCGCCAGAAACGCTTTGTAGTCCATGTTTTCCCAGCCATCAGGCAAGGCGTGCCACCGATACTGGCGTACGGCCTCCTCCGGCTTGAGCGACCCCAACATCGAGGGCACATACTCAGCCGGGCCCGCTGCGCCGATCCTGTTGTTGTCACCCCACTCGAGGAGAGCGTAGTTCGCGATCTGATTGGTCTCGCGCTGGTCGGTAACCCCCATGCCCTTCAAGAATTCCTTGGGGAACAGATGATGACGTTCCGCCGCGGAACGAGTGGAGTGAACTGAAGGATCAAGCAGGGTCTCCACCTTCTGGTCGGAGAAGAGTGCCCGCGCCTCGTCAAGCACAAGCGCGGCGTAATGCGCGAACAGGGAAGGACTCCGCGGAGACGATGTAGCCAGGTCGTTCGGCAACGTGATCGACCAAAAATCTCTCGTTAGCGCCGCATCACAGACCTGATCCAGCGCACGCACGAATCCGGCGGCATCCCTCACGTCGCGCAGGCGAGCTAGATCGAACTCCAGATCGGACTCCGGAGATCCCGTGTAGCGTCCGGTCAGGCTGCACATGAAGAACCAGCGCGCGATGACCTTTCGCAGATCCTTGGCGGGCACCGCGTACTCGGTCCGACCGATCAGGAAAAACGCATACGAAAACAGCAGGTTGTTGTTAGAGGTGATCATTCGCCCACCGAGATAGCCGGCGGTTCTAAGGGCACTGAAGAAATCGTGCCAGGCCGAAAGGTCGAGTACTTTCGCCTGGGCGTCTTTCAAGATTCCGAACTGTTGCTCACGTCGCGCATCGCTGAACTCCCCGGTCTCCAAGTCCTTCCCCCGCAGAATGGAATAGACGTACTGGAGACGTGCGCGTTTGAAGCCGAGCGCGATGCTTACGCGAAGCAGTTGGTCCGGCTCAGGCCGTATGAAGTGGTTGAAAGGGGAAGGCGTACCAGTCGAGGGTTGGCAGGCATTCAAGCAGAAGCTCTCAAGTTCCTTTCGACCTTCGTCCCAGAAGACGGACATCAGGGTCAAGATGAAGTCTGCCTGGTTCAGGGGCTTCCCGGCGCTGTTGATCCGGACGAACACTTCGGCCACTTGCTCTTCATCAAGATCCTTGGAGAGTTCGAGTGCGGTGAAAGGGAACTTGAGCAGATTGAACAGGCGGGTAATGGATCTTTCCACCTGCTGTTGCTGCTCCGACGTCACCTCCCGGGATTCTCGAAGGCTCCGCAAGTATTTCCCGACAATTTCGAACAGGCTCGCATCAGAGGCCCAAAGGACGGAAATGCTGGGAATGAACGCCCTGTCTCGGCGTACCGCGGCATCAGCCACCTCGAACTGGTCCTGCAGCGGGTTGAAGGCAATCTGGATCGCCTCCGACTTGCCCGTCGGGCGCAAAATGTCGATGCCCTTGGTCACGGCAAAAAGCGAAGTCAGGCGCTGCTGCCCATCGACGATGAGCAGGTCGGGAACCTTCTGCTTGTGGTCTGTACCTATCTGTTTCGTCTCGCTGCCAAAGCCGTTCTGCCACAAGAGCAAGTACCCCACCGGATAGCCCCTGTACATGGAGTCGAACAGGTCACGCACCTTCTTGTTGGGCCATACAAAGGGACGCTGTATGTCGGGCAAGCCAATCTGGCCAAGCTCGATGAACTTCACGAGTGAGTCGAGGTCGTAGTTGACTTGCTTGAACAGCGTATCGCTCATTCCCGTAATTTCCTGACTTAAACTGACTGGAGCCCGGTCATACAGGGAGGCATCACGAAACGTCAATGCACTCCGTGCACCCATGCCGCGAAGACCAAGGAGAGGGGCATGACCGGCTTCAAGCTTCGGCAGAAACAACCGCGTTCGCCACTCGTCGAACGTCTCGTCGAAAAACGGCAGCACGGCGCACTCCTCCCGCACTGCGTCGTGAATCGTGCCTGGGCGCCCTTGCAAGAAACACGCTGCATCGACCAGAACTGGGGTGCCTGGAACGACGCCCAGGCTATATCCACCAGAAGCGTTTCGAGTAGGGCTTCGGTCAAGCCTTTAGCAGAAGCTACCTTGTCCTGGGCGTCCATGGTCGTGGTCAGACGCTTTCACGCAGCGGTCCGAAGCCGCTCATGCTGCTGGACCATGTCATCACGTGTTAGGCGACCTGGCTCCGGGCGCAGGTGGCAAAGGCCATGCATGCAAGGTCCGGCATGCTGAAGCGATGATGAAATTGATCGAGGATCAAGCTGAAAGTGTCATTGCTCAAGCCATCCAAGGGCACACTTGGACCCCGTACGACCCCACATGTCCGTTGCCGGAAATGCCCTTGTCAACAGGCCTAAAACCAGCTCTCCGGGAGGGTGGACGGATGCGCCCCCGCGGGGCGCATCCATCGAACGCAACGTGTTGACAATTCGGGCGGAATTGTCGTTGATCGATGCATGCCCTCGAACGCAACACCGAAGGTGAAGCTGCCCGGGAACCTCCTGTATCCGATTGTCGGGGGAGCATTTCATCTCTACCGCAACCAAAGTGGGGCGCCCTTCGAGATCAAGGCGACGATGTCGAACGTGCGCCGCGTTCCGGGCAACTGGACCTGCCGATCGAAGCAGCATAAGTCGGCCGCGTCATCGTTTCGTTGAAGCAGGCGCAGTTCCACGTTCTTCTCTTGCCCGACGTGCTTGCCGGCCTTCAAGTATTGCGCGGACAGTTCCGCTGCATAGGTGTCCGCGAAGCTGGCGTTGACGTCGAAGATCAGGTGGCTCCCGCTCCGCCGTCCGCCGAATTCGACGATTCAATCCCCCACTACATACTTCGGGTGGATCTCCAGTCTGTGAGGAAAGCGGCTGCGTCCGACGATCCGGGCCTTGGAACGCCCGCGGAAATACATGTTCATTGTGTTGGCTCCTAGGCGGACGTCATGCTACACTTGCACGCAGGCTCGGAACAATGTTGCGCACGGGCCCGTCCATGAGATCCTCGAACAGATCGTCCGACAGACCCCGCCGGAATAGATTGCTCATTCTCCCCGATACACGAAATCCATGCGTAACCATCGATCGTCGCTTTCGTATTCTTCTTGCTATTGTGTTGTAGGGCACGGTAACAAGGCTAGCAGGAGTTTATCGCGCTTCACGCAAGTATTTCTGAGCCATTCCCATGCCGACGCCCCCTCGGCAGCCAAGGTCGCCTCGGCGTTGAGCACTCGCGGGCTGGACGTCTTGGACCCCGATGTCCAGCTATTGCCTAGCGATAACTGGGCTGCCGGAGTTGCTCGTGCACTCGATCAATCCCAAGCAATGGTCGTCCTGTTGACACCACAAGCTGTTCAATCAAAGCACGTAATGCGCGAGATGGAGTTTGCGCTCGGCTCCAAAAGATACAGCCATCGCCTGATCCCGGTTTTCTTCGGCGACAGGTCTCAAATCCCCGAACATGAAATCCCGTGGATCGTTCGTCGCCTCCCTTGGTTTTACTTGGACGAAACAGGCGGTGGAGATGCTGAAGTCGAACGAATTGCATCGGCAATTCGCAGCCACTCCTAGTTTCGTCTCCAGTCACTCTCGCCCCATGCCCAACGAAGTCTTTCTCTCACATTCGAGCGCGAACCGTCCATTCGTCGACGATTGGATGATGTTCTGCGTCTACATGGAGTCCCGTTTTGGTTTAGCGACACCAACATAGTCGGTGCAAAGATGTGGCATGATGAAAATGGGAAAGCGTTGACCCGCTGCGACTGGTTTGTTCTGGTTCTTTCACCTGACGCAGTTCTGTCCACATGGGTCAAATGCGAATTGATTTTTTCGCTCCAACAGGATCGCTTTAAGGGACGCATTATTCCATTACTGTATCAAAAATGTGCTCACGATGAATTGTCCTGGCCCCTGTCTTCATTGCAATTTGTCGACTTCTCGCAAGACTTTCATGAAGGTTGTCGCAACCTCCTTCGAATTCGGAATATAGGCTACTCACCAGCCGACTGACTTCTCTTCCTTTCTGCTTACCCGAACATTCGGAACATTATCCCCATCTACTAGCTCGATCTGCCCAGCGGCTTTCTACGGTCATTCACTCATCTGACATTCAGAAATACGTCCGCGACAACCAAATCAACCCAGGCACAAGGGAACATGCGGCAATTAGAACATATAATGCCATGAAAATCTGGGGCACCACCTTTTCGACATTCGTGGACGATTTGTACTTATCGGGATCCTTGCCTTCACCCAGCACATACCACTCTGCCTCAAAAAGCGCGATCGGCAGTATCTTCTCTATTTCATGTATAACTCTGAACTTTCCTTTGTTGAGCTGCACAAACGAGTTCACCAATCTACCCCACGCAACGCAAAGCAATATACCTACAATTGAAAGCACAAAAATACCGAAGGCAATAAGGCCAATTCTGCTTTCATCACCGTCAACTAGACTAATCCCTACACCCATTGCCGACATTGTTAAGGCATTGACGGAGAAATAGAAGCGATTCTCCGTTTGCCGGCGCGCCACAAGCCATTCAGACGTATCGACAAACATCTTGTATTGCTCAAACACAATCGAATCATTCGATATCGGCTCAGTTGGCTTTCCCAAAGGGAAAAGCCTTCGTTCCAGATTCTCTTCGTTCTCTCGAGTCATTTCGTAAGCTCAGATATTCGCAAGCAAACATTCGAATGTGTCGAACACATGCCTGTAGAATACGGAATAATTGAATTATGCCGCAAGATCGGCATAAGATGTTCTGTGCACGCATGAAGCACAACTGGGAGAACTGGCTTCGCAAGCTCAATGGCTCGGCCAACCTCCCACGCCACCGCGGCACTCCTGTACGTTGTTTCTCCGATCAGGCAAATAAGAAAATCGCAGTCCTGCAACTTCTCGTTGCACCGCCTCTGCCAATCTTTGTCATATGCGTTAGTCAACGGCTGTCCGAGCAACTCTAGGTTAACGAACGCCGCGTACATCTCTTGATCAATTGCCGAAGCCGAGCGATGATCATCAGTTGAAAAACTGAGAAACGCGTTGACCCGCTGCTCATCGGGTCGGCGCGAAGAAAGGTCTAGCATATCGTCGACCGCTTCCCTAACCGGTGGCTTCCGAATGGCTCCTTGGTCGCTGGCCAAACTCACCGAATCCTCCCACGCCTGACGCTTCCGGCTCCCCGAGCACAGTTTTGAACACGCCCTCGGCACTGCCGTCGAGTAGACCTGCGGCACTCTTTCCCCATCCCCTCAGCACTCCCTTTAGCAGGGTGTCCTCGCTCACTCAGCGTCTTGTCCTCGCCAACGCCGCCTTCAGCGACCTATGGAATTCTCCCGCATGTCGTTTGTGGGCACTCATTCGCGCTGCCTCCGAAAGATGCGCCCTTGCCGCCACGCGGACCCTATAGTGACATTCCGTTTATCTGCCTAAAGAACGCCTTGTTCAGCCAACCTCCGATAGTGTTCCCCCAGCGCCGTGAGTCGAACGGACTTACTCTGCATGGCGGCATGCCACATATGGGGCACTCCATTTGGCACCACTAGATTGACCCGATTATATCTCTGCAGGATCGCGAATATTGCATTCTTGTCAGGGTCTGGCGGCGAAATGTCCGGATCGGACGCTGCCTGACGTTCCGGCTCATATGTCGGATCCAATTGATATTCATAGCCCGGCACCGGAAAGAAATCAGCAATTCTCCGGAGATCTGCTAAGTCCAAGGGTGGAGCGACTTTTCGCAGTGACACAAAACTCTTCACGTTCGTCTTGAACACCGGTCGCTGCGACCAGGGACCGAGAGATTGATCCACGTGGGCATAGGCGCCACCGGGTGTCACATCCCCCACGAGATTTGCAGCCGCCCCCTCCAATGCGTCGACAAATAGGCCGGTAAAGGCGCCCGAACCGTTCGCCTCACTCGCATACTGCTCCGCCGTCGATGCTGAGAGAATGGTCACTCCATCTGCCAGTTCCGCCAAACGGTCGTGTGTCGGGTGTGTTCCCGCAATACCACTGTGGCAACTGTCCAGCACGATGACGCGATTCAGAATGTAGGATTTGTTGGCCAAGGTGATCACCTCTGCGAGCGACAAACCGTCGTCCCCTGTTCGACAATCTCCCGCGCAAAGGTATCCGCCCGTCGTTTCAATGAAGCCGTGTCCAGCAAAATAGAACATGGCCACCTCGCCATCTCCAGCAAAGAGCTCCCGCACCGCTTCCTTCAGTGCTGTCCTTGTAATCAGGTTTCCTGTCCCCGTTCCAGTCATCAGCCTGCAGCCGAAATTGACGGAACCGTCGGAGTTTCGGTCCAGCATCGCCTTCACGGCGTAGGCATCATTCACGCAACCGTTCAACGGGGAAATCGCTGCATAGTGGTCGATACCGACGACGAGAGCTCTTCTCATTCCTACTTACTCGCCATCGTGCAATCACAGTGAATCAATGAATGTCGTGATGTTAGACCACGTCCATACCTTGGTATTTACCCCAACGATGTTTGTACGACCATCTTCGTTCACACGGATTCCGAGCATTCGTTTTCTTTCTTCCTTCGCGCATTGAATTTCCCACTTTTGTCCCGAAGACGAAAGAGAATACTTGCTAACAGTGACGATTACACCATTTGATCGCCGAATTCGCGTGCGAACTCGTTCCTTCCAATCTCTGTCGTAAGCCTGCTTCACTGACATATCCGTGTATTCGAACGGCGAAAGCGTGTTTAAAGATTGTCCCTTTAGAAAATCTCTTGCCCATTCGTCTTCAATTGCAAATGCAATAAATATAATCTTGTTTCTAGCCATTTCTGTTTCATTTCAATGTAGTGCCACTTCCTTGTACGGTGCCAAGCCCTCTACCGCTGCTAGGTTGCAAATGGAGGCTACCTAGGCCCGGTGTATTCCATAGTGCGGAGGTTGCTCACCGACGACTGCGGTGTCACTACATGGCTGATCGCTTAGGATCTTGCAACACACCTGACAAACATGTTTTCGCACAAGGAACTCGACGTGATCCTCAACGGACGCTCAAGCTATCCTGGCAACGGCCGCCATGATGGAACCGGTCCCGCAAGCAGCGCGGTTTCGCTGCTTGCGGGACTTCGGCATGTCATCCGCCCGCTTGTTGACGGACGATGCGCCGCAATCCGCTGACTGGGTCCAGGGTGCGCACGGTGACCTCCAAACTTTCGGCCACTTTCAAGCTTACAGGCTCTCGCCGAGGCTCACGAGTTCGCCGACGCACCTCTACGTGGCATGGCGGCAGGAAGGCTCCGTCACCCGCGACCTGGTTTCGGCGATCCTGTCAGGCTCGACATGACATTAGTATTGGCCCGACCTACGTAGTATGTCTTCGCCCTGATCTTTTTTTGGCCCAATACCGCCAGCCTAAAGGATGGGGAGAATGCAACACCGAATCGAACTCACGGCCCTGGACCAACTCGTTGTCACTGCCCTGCTGCAGGCACTCAACGCCGCCACCACACTCGGTGAAAGGGCTCAATCCATGCGCATGCCGATGTAAAAGCTCGGGTGATGAGATCAACTCCTTGTGCCATGGCTGGGAATGGCCTTACGAATCTGACTCGACCATCTGGCCGGCGGCGATCCGAGATGTCGAAATCGTCGGCTGACACATGGGATCAACACCGTAACCCCTAATTCGCACCAACACAGACGACCACAGACCAGCTCGACGCCCAGGGTCCGACCGCTCAGCGACCTTTGTTCCCTATCGGCCAGTTATCGCAACGCATCGGCAAGTGATGGGATTCCAACTCTTGCGAACCAGCCTCGGATCGTAAGCGTTCGGTCGAGCGTGCGCCGTGTAAAGGCGCTTTCTTCTAGCGGGTGCGAATCCCGCCTAGTAACTATCGCTCCAGCTAGTAGCAGCCGGGCGGTTCGTGGAGGCAGCGACATGGATTGAA
>MPMP01000176.1 GCA_002238565.1 Albidovulum sp. bin36 | reverse complement strand
TCCAGAACGGTTCAGCTCAAATTGAAGGATAGCTTCAAGCAGACAGACTTCTATGGGAGCGAATACGTTTGGCTCAACGAGCGGATAAAGAACTCACGTGACGACGTGACCGGACTGGACGCCTACAAGATTGAAGGCAGTTTCGCGTACCCCAACTTGATGACGGGCCGCGTGACGGAAGCCTCTGCCTTTGGCGGTGGGTCGTTGACGTTGAAGCCTTCCTGCAAGGAACCCGTCTCGCGTGAAATGAAGATCGCCAACTTTGGCAAGACCATTCTTGGCTTTGCGATGGACGCTAATGACTTCTTCCATTTCGACAATCTGCGGACCTACTTTCCGAATCTCGCCAGCGCGTCACAGTTTATCCTCTCCGAAACCTATCTTGGCGACGTGACAGTGAGCGTGCGCGGTTTGCCTGATGACCTGGACAATCTGACCGCACGGCAAAAGGTGGACATTGCGAGATACGTCCTGCACCAGATCGAGAATGGGGTGAAACGCGAAAGCGTTGAATATGTCGGCACCAAGGACTTCAAGCCACATCCCATCAAGGACCGCTTCACCGACAAGACACTGACGCTGCGCATCGAAGGCGAGACAGGCAAGAGTTGGGTAAAGGGCGAAACCGAAGTTCCGGGACTGGAACAGATCGACTTGAGCGGCAAGGACTGGCACGCGTATGACGACAACTATGGCACCGATCAGGAAAAGCAGTTCATAAGATACCTGAACGATCAGGCAGATCGGCTCTATGACCTGTATGACGAATTCTTCCTGCTACGAAATGAGAAAGCCGTAAAACTGTTCGCCTTCGACAACGGGCAGGCATTCGAGCCTGACTATGTTCTGTTCCTTCGCAGGAAAGGTTCCGATGTCAGCGCCATTCTTCAACTGTTCATCGAGCCGAAAGGACATCACCTGAATCAACTCGACAGTTGGAAAGAGACCATCCTGAAAGATGTCCAACACAAGGGCGAACTCAAAACGGTCTTTCAAGGACGCGACTACGCCGTTTTCGGACTGCCGTTCTTCAACGAATCCGGACAGGAAAACACCGCCTTCAAGGCAGCGTTCCAGAAATTCATGGACGACTAAGGAGAGTTGCAATGCAACGAGCAAATGGCCCACGAAAGGATTTGACATTTCAGAGGATCGGCAATGAGCGACAGAGATGACGTAAGCGATCCGAAACGCGAAGTGGACTATGACGAAGTGCTTTCGCGGTCGTATCAGCCGAGAAAGGCGGACATGGAGTGTGACGTGAGCGTTCCGGTATCGCCGGAGCGTTTGGCGGACGCGGTTCTCAAGGGCGGCGTGCCGCGCCGGGAGAATTGACGCTGGCGGGCTTGGGCACTACCGTATATAAGTCCCTTAATTAGCATTGGGCCGAGCTCCAGCCATGATCCGTAGCCAAATGTTCCGATCATGGATTCCGGGGCGGCGGCTGTCGAAGATTCGTCGGCCGGCATCGCCTCCGTTCGCCGAATCCGATGCTATCGTCGGCGCCGGATCGTTGCGTCGGCGAACAAAACCTTCAGCGATAGCTTCTACGGATTATCGGCCGGTTTCGGCTCGGTCGGGAAACAGCCCGGCTATTCCGTCGAGCGAAGCCTCGCAAATCCCCGCCTCGGTGATAAGTCCCGTAACAAGGCGCGCCGGCGTAACGTCGAATGCATAGTTGGCGACCGGCGAGCCGCAGGAAACGATTTCGACAGTACGGACCGTGCCGTCCTCCGCCAATCCGGTCATTTTCGAGACTTCGTCGCCGGAGCGCTGCTCGATAGGTATTTCAGCAACGCCGTCCGTCAGCGAGAAATCGATGGTCGGCGAAGGAAGCGCGACATAGAAGGGCACATCGTTGTCGCGAGCGGCAAGAGCCTTCAGGTATGTGCCGATCTTGTTGCAAACATCGCCGTTGGCGGAGGTTCGGTCGCTGCCGGTAATCACCAGATCGACCTGTCCGTGCTGCATAAGGTGGCCTCCGGTATTGTCCGGGATCACCGTATGAGGCACGCCTTCATGGCCCAGCTCATAGGCGGTAAGGGCCGCGCCTTGATTCCGGGGACGGGTTTCATCCACCCACACATGGACCGGAGTTCCTCGGCCATGAGCCAAATAGATCGGCGACGTCGCCGTGCCCCAATCGACCGTCGCTAGCCAGCCGGCATTGCAGTGAGTAAGTATATTGACAGGTTCTCCTTGCGGCTTGCGCGCCGCGATTTCCTGGATCAGCCCTAGGCCATTGCGCCCGATTGAAGCGTTTATCTCTACATCCTCGTCGCAAATCTCCGCCGCCCTCCGGTAGGCCGAATCTTTGCGCTCCTCCACAGGAAGGCGCTCGAGGAACGACTTCATTTCGAAGACGGCCCAGCGAAGATTCATTGCGGTCGGGCGGGTCCCGATTAGGCGATCGCAGGCCGCGTTCAGGTTTTCGGTCGAGGGATCGTCCGCCATGGCGAGGGCTACGCCGTATGCGGCGGTGGCTCCGATCAGGGGGGCGCCGCGCACAACCATTCGCTCGATTGCGTCCGCCGCGTCCTCGACATCGCGGAGCTGTAGAATCTCGAAGGCAAAAGGCAGCTTTGTCTGGTCGATTACTTCGACCGTCCGGCCGTCGGCCGCGATCCGGATTGTTCGGGTCGGCATTCCATCGATTTTCATATGTCGAACTCCTTCAGGAACCGCTCAGACAAGGGTCCATCGCGTTGATCTGTCGGGCGACGGCGGTAACCACTTTAATGTCGCTGTAACCGTTAGCGTTTACCATTAGGTCGTGGGCGAGCATGAGAGAGCGGGACTCGGCCGTAGCGCGGATTTCCGTATTCTCAATGCATTCCAAATCGATATTATGCGCAATCCCAAGTATCCGGCGGATCATTTTTGCGGCGGCAAAGCCAAGCGAGTCCTGAAACAGCCGGTCGAGGAATGCCCGGCGTTCCCTTGCGAGCGCCGCCTTTCCTAGAGTATCGCTAAAGAGCGCGGCAGGATATGCATCGCCGGTTTCGCATCCCTCCCAGCGCTGAAGGAACTTGCAGCGAAACAGCGACCAAACAGACTCGACCGTGTCAAGAATCCACGCCCTGTAATCGTCGCGAGCGCCCGCGGCCTCTTCATGGCCGATCTGGCTGAAGTAGTTGAGAAGAAGGTTCGCAATAACGGCGCCGACGTCAAAACCCATCGGCCCCATGAATGCGAACTCGGGATCGATGAGCCTGGTGTCCCCGATAGTGAGCATTACCGACCCGGTATGCAGATCCCCGTGGATCATAGCCTCGGGCGATCCCATGAATTTAAGTTTCAGGCGGGAGACCGCGCACTTTAGGTCGGCATCCTCTCGAATCAACGCCGCGTGGCCATCGAGCCAGGGGCTGGTCCAGCGGTTGTTCGCGGCCTCCGTGTAGGGTTCGGTAAAAATAAGATTTTCTGTAATCTTGCACATGGCCGTGTTGCCGGCGAATACCGCAATCAGGCTTTTGAAATCTTCCGCGGACAATGCGAGACTTGAGGTGTCGAACAGCGTCGCCGCCATGAAAGTGGTAATATCTTCGGCAAAGCGGGGATAGACGGTTCCGGCGATCATGCCATGACGCATGATGATATGGGGCTCAAGGAGTTCCATGACGATCAGAGCCAAGGATTCGTCATAGTGGTGGATGGCGGGAACCAATCCGGGCGCGAGTTCGGCCTGCCGCGACAGCGCGGCGCGCTCGTAATGGGCGCGGGAAAGCGGAAGAGGCCAGCTTTCGCCGACCAGACGGACGTATGGCAGTGCCTGCTTGGCTGCAAAGCCGCCTTCGGCCCCTCTGATTAGAAAAACGAGGTTAAGATTTCCGTCTCCGACTTCCTCGATGGTCCAGCTGTCGGGCTTCCCCCATAGCTGTTTGCTGAGCGGAAGGGCTGCGATAAGGTTTCGCAGGCTTTCTGCGTCGAGAATTCTGTATCCTGGTGGCTTATGCAACGTCCTCGCGCCCTTCCTTTTCTCGCCTGTTCTGGAATTCGTTCCGATTGAACTGCTTGCCCGCGAAAAATAACCCGGCGACATTCTGATCGGCAACCCGGAATTCCCAGCCTGCAAGCGCAAATGCCGAATCGTTGCCCCGCCGCAGTTCGGTCTTTGCCCCGATCGGGCGTTTCGACCGGCCGCGAATCAGCAATTAGCCGCCAATAATCCAGTTCGGCAGTTCGACCGAACCGAATAACCGACCCGGCGCATGATCGCAGCATGCGGTCGCTTTGTCGAGAACGAACATTTCGCCGACGATCCGGATTCGATGCGCTTAAGCAAAATTCTATCTGATTACCACCCTGTTTAAGTGAATTTAATCGCGAACATAACTTGCCTTTCGGAAACATTAAGAGTATAAGAAGGAGTGCGGAACAAGCACTCCGGGAGAATCCATGGCGAAGAGAAACCTAGTTCAGTTCCAGAAAGGAATGACCTTCACAATATTCCTGGAGGACTTCGGCACGGAGG
>MPMP01000175.1 GCA_002238565.1 Albidovulum sp. bin36 | reverse complement strand
GGAGAACGGCGGACGCCCGCCCGCCGACCTGTCGCCCTGGCTGCCGTGGTCGATGAGCGAGGAGAGGAGGCGGGCCTTCGAGGCGCCGCCGTAACCTCACCTCGCCACCCAGCCGCCGAAGTCCGTGATCCGACTTCCATTCCATCTTTCCTTCTCCCGAAAACGCCGCCCGCCGGGCGGGCTGCCAGACAAGGCTGCCGGGAAGGAAAGATGGCACAAGACGGGTCGATTTTGGAAGCCGCTTGACACGCGACCGGATCATCGAGCCGCCGCCCGCTGGATATCCGGATCGACGCGGTCGGCACCCGGGAAGGCAGGTTCTGGAACGAGTTCGTCGCCCGCTGCCACTACCTCGGATACGCGCGCCTGGTCGGCGCGCGGACGCGCTACTCGGTCCATGACCGGACCGGCCGGCCGCTGGTTTGAGCAACCACATTGAATGAAGCAATTGGCGGTTCCCTCGTTCACGGTTTTTAGGGAACCCCGGCACGACTGCGCAGTCCGCGCTGCGCGCGCTCCGACAACCGTTCTCGGAAGCGTCCAGGGCGTCGGCGGCAGTCGGACAACACGGATCGTCACCGCTCGACCGAGCGCTTACGATATTCCGACGCTTAAGGCAATGCCATTGGAGGCGGCCGCCCCGGGCTGATAGGACGAATCCACGAGCGTCACCGCGCGCTTGCTGTCTTCGGCCATGTCTTCCGCTCCGTCTGCCCGGCATGCGAACCTCTCCAACATCGGACCCGAAAATCAACCATTGACTCCAGTCGAGATTGTGCCAGACTTGCCATCGCTAACAACTTCCAGCCCGGCACCCGCCGGGCGGTTTGGCAACCGAGGAGAAAGCCCAAATGTTCAAGCATTGCGCAACAGCAGTCCTGGCCCTTTCGGCCACCGCGCTTCTGACCGCCTGCGGAGGCGGAAGCAGCACAAGCAATCAGCCGCCGAACGGCAACGGAACGATGCCGGATGCCCCCCCCCCCCCCCCCCCCCCCCCACCCGCGGCGCGCGGCGCAGAGGCGCGGAGCCGGCCCCCCCCCCCCCCCCCCCCCCGAGAAATCGGACGCGGGACAACTTCTCTACGGCGGGGGGACCCTGAACGCGCGCAACCTCTCGGCTATGAGACTGGTGCCAGGGGACGGCAAGAGCGAACTAATCGATCCGGTCGACTTCAGCATACGCCGCACGAAAGACGGCGACTACGTGGTCACGCTAGACGGCTTCGAGCACGCCTTCACGCCTGACCAGCGAGACGCAGCGGGAGCCGTAGGCCCCTCCGAAGCTCTGGACATCGCGTTTACAGTGTACGGCTCGACCCGTCGAGACTTCCATGAAAATCTCGACAACGGGCACAGCGGCGGCAGGCACGTAATCATTTTGGGGGCCAGCCGTGACCACGAGGAAGTCGAAGGCAGCGATCCTTGGCTTAGGACCTTCGCGACGTTCGGCAACCCGACCACCGACTTCAGCAGCTTCAACGACGTGACCGCCACCTATAGCGGCGGATGGGCATGGCTTGAAGCATTTACCTCATCGTTCGAACTCGACAACTTCGACTGGGACGAAGACCGGGTAAAACTTTGGTCCGACGACATGAAGTTCATGGCCAATCTCTCCAAGGGCACGATTTCGGGCCGCATCCAGGACTTCAGGAACTGGGACACTGGCGAAGATTTTGACATGACCCTCACAATGCCGGAAACCAGCTTCGGCACCGAGGCATTTTCGGGCAGCTTCGATGTTTCGGGCGAAATACTCCATCAGACCACTGGCAGCTACGATGCCTCGTTCTGGGGACCGGACGCGAACACGCTTGCCGGAACAATGAGCATTTCCGGCACGAAAACAAGTGGCGGCGATACAACACCGTTTGTCGGCGTTGGCCACTTCGAGGTTGACAAAGATCAGTAGCCGCAACCGGCCACGCGGGCGAACCGGGCCGCGACGGACATGCAGACATCCGGCCACGAGGAAAATCCAGTGAACAAGCGATACGCAACAACAGCCATGGCTCTTGCAGCCGCCGGACTTCTGAAGGGCGGGCGTCCATCCAGAGAGCGCGCGGCCAGGCCGAAAGCCCGGAAACTCTAGGAAGCCAAGGCGGAGGCGCTTGCCGAACTGCTCCGGAAGATCGCGCCTCCGCGAACAGCCTGTTGCTTGACTGCCCGTCGTCCCGATCAGCGGCATTATTCGAAAGTATTCTCGCAACCTATAAATTTAACTCTACGAATTTGCGCTTTTCTTGCTTTAGCTTTAGCCAGCCTACGAAAAGCTCTACGCCGTGTTCACCTTGGTCGCCGTCTCGCGACCTTCGGTCGAGGGCCATGGTTGCCAAGAATGGACAAGCTGCGGCTGCGTTATGGACGCGGCCGCCGCAGACGATGCCTGAGCCCGGCATCCCGAAGTTCTTCCAGTCCGCATAGGTGCTTTTAACCCGAACTTTGGATGTCGGGTTCGCGGCTAAGTTTTCGGGGTGCGGCAATCTGGCTGCCGGTCGTGAAGACGCTTAATTGATCGCGCACCTACCTTGCATCGAATGATCTCCGTAGCCTGCCTGGATAAAACTGTCTGGCTGCGCGATCGAACCTCATCCATCCTCCGCAGTTGGGAAGTTCGAAGCAACGGCCGATCTTTGCCCGCGACTAGCCGGGGCACTAGTGGAATAGTTTATGCAAGAAAATACGGGAACGCCGGTGCCCGGCGCGTGCTGACCCCGCGCTGCCGTTAATCAATTTAATTAGAGGATATATCGATGCCAAGTAATTTTCGTGCAGCTGATTCATACCGCCCCGTAGAGCGGGGGGAGCGGTTTTGCGGCCTCAGGGGCCGTCCAGGCTCCGTTTCGCCCGCGAAGCGAGCGCTGTGAAGGGGGTTCTCACGAAGTCGGCAAGTCCAGCCGGATTTCCCGGAATCCGGAAGAAGGGAATATATTTCTGAATTTCGGGAGCCTGGCGAATTATGCCAATCCCCGTAGTTTGCGACCTGTTCGACCGGTTTTCGTGATTCCCGGCCATTGGATTGCCGCCCGCTTTCGGAAATCGAGAGAGCGGACGCGGTCCCTGTCGCTCCCGAGGCAGCTTGCCCCTCGGCCTTTTCGCGCCCGCCGCATCGCCTTGCCGCCGCGCCTCTTTCAGCTGAGCAAGCAATTCGCCGATTTCCGCGGCCTCGCTGTCCGCAAACGATCGCCGTCCTTTCATTCTGGCGGCTCCCTTCCCTCGAAGAGGAAGACCATCGGGATTGCAAGTTTCCGAATGGGATTTTCTCTTCCTCCCGCCCGGCGACGAGCGCCTTGGCCCGCGCGCCGCGCTTCCCGGCATCCGGCCCCGCTCCGGCTTTGCGACCCGTACGGAGGCCGCGCGCGCGTTAGCCGGCGCGGCGGACCCGCACCGCATCCGCGGCGAACAGCTCAAGCAACTTCCCGTGGATAGCGATCGCGAGATCCCCCGCGCCGCCGTCGTCCGGCCGGTACAGCCATCTCTTCGCGGCCGCGTCGTATTCGCGCGGGAGATCCGCGAGCGCGTCCAGCAGGTTCCGGTCCCGCTCCGGCGTGGCCAGGCCTATGCTTCCGTCCGCACGCAGCGTCACTTCCGCTTTCGCCGCCGCCTCGCCGGACGCGGTGAACGCCGTCCAGTCCGGCGGGGGCGCGGGCGGCGCGTTCCGCTCCGGTTTCTCAACGGGCGCGGGCGGCACTCCCGTCTCGCTTTCAGGCGGGATCAGGCCGTTCTTCCGCGCGGTTTTTATGCGCTCGTCGACATTCCTCCTGCGCCGCATTTCGCCCGCTCTCGCCTTCCTTCCGCGCGCGATTACGGAGTCGTGCCCGGCGATCCTGCAGTCGATTTCCGCGCGCTCTTCGAGAAGCCCGGCCGCGGCCTCTTTTCCCTGCTCCCTTTGCAGCCGCGCGACTTCCGCCTGCGCTTTCGCAAGTTTTCGCGCTACAGTTTTTTCGGCATGTCCCTCTCCGTTCCGCGATGCGCCCGGCGGCATCCCCGCGCCGAAGCCGCGCCCGGCCCGGCTTCCCGCGCCCGACGACCGGCTTCATATCGCGAGCGTAATGCGAGCCGCGCGGACCGGTCAAGATCGCACTTCTCCTTCGGTTTTGCGCAGGCAACTTTTGCGTTTTTGCAGGGCATCTTTTGCGCAGTACCCATAAACTTTCGATTTGCAGCGTAACTTTTACGCGGTTCCGAGGGGCCTTTTTTCCTCCTTCGCCGCGTCTGGCGGGGCATCGCGAAACCCGTATCTCCCGCGGGCGAATCGCCGCGGGGCGGCGAACCGGGTCCCCGCGCGCGTCCCAATGGCATTGCTTTAAGTTCAGGACTTTCCGCCAACATTTTTTTTCGACTTCAACCGGCTGATTTAAAGGACTTTTCGAAAGCCGCGGAATGTTCGGAAGAGGGCTTGACTCATGGCCGCGAATCGGTCATGCAGGAGTCGAATTGGTCCGTCCGCTGGAAAATCGCCATGGATCCGCGCATCAAGGCCCTTAAAT
>MPMP01000174.1 GCA_002238565.1 Albidovulum sp. bin36 | reverse complement strand
GCAGCTTGATTCCCGCGGATTGCCGAAGGCGTCGAAAAAGCCGAACCGCGCGCACACTTCGCGCGCAAATGCCGTCCTGCCCGGAAAGCTCTCGGGCGGCGGCATGGCCGCAAGAACCGCCCGGCCTTGGTCGGAAAGCAGCTCGCGGCGAATCAGTGTGTTCGCTGTCATGGAGTCGGTATAGCCGACAAAATCAAACGTGTCTAGAGCTATAATGGGCAATGTGCAGGCCGCGGCAACGCGATGTCACCACCCCCGCCGGACGGCGATTTAAAGTCCTCGGGGTCTCCGAATCCGGGCAAACGGATATGGGGAAGTCTTCGATCTTGGCCGTTCGACATTCTAACTCGCCGTCAAATTGCGGGGGATAGCTTGCGTTCTTTGATCGCTCTACTCAGATCATCAGCTGTTACCTCGGTCCGACCCTCCAGGACAACTCGCTTCGCTGCATCGTCCGCCGCTCTCGAAATTTCAGCTTGACTTAATCCTTCTGCAGCAGCAGCAGCAATCTCCCAATCTATTGTCTCGCTTTTGAAGGATATCAGCCGCGTTCGCATAATCCTCTGAGCGACCGATACATTTGGTAACGAATAATGAATTACATCGTCAAAACGACGGAATAGAGCCGGATCAAGAAGCTCCGGGTAATTCGTTGCCGCGACAATTAGGCTTCCGCTCTCATCCTGTTCCAGCAACTGGAGGAATGAGTTTAGCACACGTCGAATTTCACCGACATCGTTCCTTTCGCCACGTCGCGCCCCAATGGCGTCGAATTCATCGAAGAAGTACACGCCCCGTGTTGCCTCCATTGCCTCGAAGACAAGTTTTAGCTTCGAGGCTGTTTCACCCAGAAAGGAAGTGATGAGCGACTCGAACAATACTGTGAATATAGGAAGCACTAGCTCTCCCGCGAGAGCTGATGCGGTCATTGTCTTTCCTGAACCTGGAGGACCAATCAGTAAGATTTTTCGTCGTGGGGAAAGGCCGTGCTCCTGCAGCCGGTGCCGCTGTCTTTGCTCAACCACGATCCTCTTCAGGCGAAGTTCAAGCTCTTCTGGCAGTGCCATGCTCGTGAGCCGTAAATCTGAGTAAGTCGCCAGCAACAACGCCGCCAGATCGCCCTTTGGCTGTGTGATCGGCACAGGCCGCTTCGCCAAACCAGTTTGGCGAGATCTGGCCTTATCCACTAAATCTCGGAGTTGGATTGCCAGTTTCCCGTGACCCTGCCGTGCTTCATGGGCGGCGACTTGGAGCGCCACCGACAGAAATTGGTCATCGTCACCGTTGATATGGCTGCGAAGCAGCGCGATCAGATGCTTCGCCGCAGCCATCCGTGCCCCAGCGACTCTAGTCGCCCCTTACCTCTCGACCAAGAATATCGCACCCACAGCCCTCCCATGTCCCCTGAATATTCTGTTGCCGAGGCTGACTCCGCACTACTTCGAGCGACACACCCGAGCCTTGTCGACCCTACCCAAAGAGGCTTCCCGAAACAAACGTCTTTTTTCGATGCTGTGGTCCTTCACGGCCGGACCGGGCGTGTACTGCACTGCCGTCTTGGGCTCGCCGTTTCAACCCGCCCCACGGCTAGTAGATGCGCGCCGCCCCCTCTGCGGTTCGCAACTCCGGTGGCGTGGGGACTTCGCCAAGTTCGCTGTAGCTCGACGACGTGAGAATCCATGGCCTACGGCACAGCAATTCCTCCCCGGCTCTCGCACTCGGCAAGGCTTGCCGACGATCGTCCGGCTATTTGGCCATGTCCGGTTCAGGACCACCGCCAAGTACGCCCACCTAATGCGTGATGCCGAGAATGCCGCCGCCGCACGCACCGCCCCTTGGATCATGCCCGGCGGCGCCGAGGCGGCGTATGGAGGGTCCACTACGCCGATGCAGCAGAAATCCCTTTCCAACCGAACCGTCGTGGCACTCACGGCCGAGCAGGACAAAGTGTTCTGGAACCGGGATCACAAGCTTCAGGGTCCGGGTCCATCCCTCGGAGCCAAGGATTACATCGCCCAAGGAAGGGCATTGGAGGGACCCAAGCGGATCATCGTCGGCCGTCACGGCGTGCTAAAAATGCGGACCAGGCCCGCCGGCAAGCAGTGCCTATCCCCGCGTGTATCAAAACGAGCGAGGGGGCGGTGGCCCTCTGCTCGCCGCGAGGCTCAACGCCAGCCCGACCGTGGCCGACCCGGCCGAGCGGTATTCAAAGAGCATGTCGCGGGTCGACGCAAACCGCGGACGAAGACGCGGGTCAGCGGCATGCTCGCCAGCCACACATCCTGCCAGCCCTCGGCAAGACGCCGCTCGAAGGGGTGGGGCGCAGCCACGTCGTCAAGCGACACCGGACGCTGTCCTTCCGGCCTCCACGAGCTCGGTCGTCAAGGTCTTTTCGCACATGTACCTGCCTGTTAACATGGGTAAAAGTAAACACTTGGATCACACTTAGTATTTACCATAAACTCACTATCGCTCAAAGCCGTTCGTATTTACGCCTTCTTATTTGGTACATGAATTGTCGGCACTTCATCCATGGAATCTCGAAATATTGGAAGTTTGTCCCAGAGGTCCTTAATCTGTTTCCTTATCGTTTCGGATGAGCAGGTAATTCGGGCGGGAGCGCGGCGGGCATCGTCTACCACGACTCGCTGCCGCCGCTGGACTCTCCGGGCAAGCGAGGCCGGCGGCGACGGCGCAAGGGCCGCAATCTCGCGATCGGCATGCGGGACTTCAGGCAGAAGGTGCTGCGCTTCGCGCGCGACCCTTCGGTCCCACAACCAACAACCTGGCGGAGCGCGTTCTGAGGCTGCACAAGATCCAGCGGAAGATTTCCGGCTGCTGCCGAAGCGCGGCCGGCGCGGTGGCCCAGGCGAACCTGAGGACGATGCCGGAGACGGCGCTCATGCAGGGCTGGAACGAATTGGAGACGCTGGAGGGCCGGCCCGGCGGCGGCTTCGACCAAGCTGAAGACATCGTAGCCGGGCGCCTCCGAATTCCGCCCAGAAGATGCCGAGCGGTCGCAGGGCGGTCGAATCTCGACTTGAAAATCCAAGTCCTACCGAAAAAATATGGAAATTGGATAGTGACTAGTTACACATATTTCTTATATTTAGCATTGCCGTATCCGTTGCAACGGGAGATTCGTCGAAAAATTGATTCCGGTTAACGCGTCTCTTGAAAAAAGGCCACCCGCTAAGATGGCCTTGGCTAATTTCTTGGTTGGAGCATTCTAGCCGAGTATTTTTCCGTTTGACTGTTTCCGCCTCGATTCTCATCACTGCTCGGGACTATTGCCGCCGAGCCACTTGTTGGCGTAATTGGGCATGCCGTCCAGTTCGGTACCGAGAAACCCTCGAAACACGCCGATCAAAATGAAGATCATGATTGCGGTGATGGAGACGATGGGGGAAATTGCCCACACGAAGAACAAATCTCCCAGTCCAAAGCTAGAATACATGGCATAGCGCAGTAATAGGAGTTCCAAATAGCCAAACCCGGCGATGGCAAGGAGCGCGACGACGAACGACAACCATCGCAGCCTTACCTTTTGCTTTTCGGCCTAAACCAGCCATTTGTTCAATTCATCAGTATGATATGAGAAATGCTTAATCTCCCGCTCGGCCTCCACTCCCATGCTTGCAGAAGGCGTCCCCGAAGCTGCAGAAAATCCGGCGGATTTGGTCTGCGCACCTTCCTACAGATCACCAAGATTATTCATGATCCGCCCTGTTGCGTTCCAGCTTTTCGAGATAATGCTTCTTTATGGAGCCGTCATCAATGTGAGCATTCCTGATTCCGGGCGATTCCTTCCGAGCTTTGTCCCATGGCGAGCTGGGCTGATGGCACAGTTCCGACAATTCAATTCCGGACATGCCGCCGTATACATCCCAAACCTTGTCAAGGAGTTTCTGCGTCACTTTGTCGCCACGGACTATCCTAGGTGTCACCGTTCTGAAATCACCGTCGATGTCAGTGCCAAGATTAATGATGGGCAAACGGCCTCGGTACTTGAACTCGTGGTAAAGGGACGCGAACACGGGACCGTATTCCCATGCCTCCGCATATTCGTCACCAACCAGAGGAGCATCATAATATGCTAGGAACCAGCCGTGAGAAATGTACACTAGCTTCTGTATCTTGAGCGGCGTTAAGCCGCTTTTGCCATACTTTTTCAGGAAATAGTTGGCAACGGCTTTTGCTGAATACCCTCGCATAGCGAGATATGTATTGAAAATAACGCGCAAGTCAAGATTTGGCCCCAGAAATGGGTGTATCTCAAACTTGTTGCAAAGCGATGCGAGAAAGTATTCCTATAGCAGCGCGCCTCTTTATGGGCTAGAAGGTCGGAAACTCACATTCGGCCCAATCAATCATTTTGGGCTACACCCCCAGAAATTCACGGCCCCGCAAAACTATCTTTTTTGATTTTTGTTCCGAAACTGAATTTTTCTCTGGCAACGCAACATTTGATTTGATACGCGTCTTGGCATGCAAGTTTCCGATTCGAAAAGAGGCGGAATT
>MPMP01000027.1 GCA_002238565.1 Albidovulum sp. bin36 | reverse complement strand
AAGCCCGGACTCCATCGCAGAAGATGCGAGCTCGAAGGCTGACCTAGTCCCCCAACCTTCACAAAATTTTCAAAAATTCAAGAGGAACTGAATTTCCGTCGGTTTTTTATTCTTTTGAAACAACCGGCTGCAAGAATTCTGGCACTACAAACTGCCAACTTGGGCTAGCAACTATCGCTCCAGCTAGTAGCAGCCGGGCGGTTCGTGGAGGCAGCGACATGGATTGAAGCACTCGGTGTCAAATGACTGCCTTGAGCAGTTCAGCGACCATGGGGGCCGGAACGCGAAGTGAACGCCGAGCAGGCCTCGAAACAAGCTAATGCGGAAGCCGACCCTCCGCTGACTAGGGGAAGGCCGATGGCGGGCCAGGAAGAGAGCGATGCATGCACCGACCTGCTTCCGCCGGGGTACCGGCGCCAGCACGCAGAGTCAGGGAAGTTGAGTAAGCGTTGGATGGATCAATTTGGTTCCTTTCGGAGGACAATGGAGCAATCTACAGAATTCGACCTGTCGACTAGGCAAAAGGGCACGCGAATTTCGATGCTTTTTGAGTGCCAAAGAACACTTTCGACTGGTGCCTGTACTGATGCTGATTGACGGTGGTGTTCCTCCGAACTACTGGCTCATGCTCCTCTCGCACTTGCCATTCCTTGGTCGCGACCGCGCGTTTTATTTCCGAGGTTAAAATCTCCTTGGCATCCACAAAATTATAACGACCACGAGTTACGTCTGCAACATAATATGAACGAGCTTGGTTCGCTCGACTTAAGAAGATTCCCGAATCAATCAATCCAATTTATCGCGGTAGGAATACCGCCGCCCGCGTTGCCGAGTTCAACATCATCGATGTCTGTTCGTGGCAGTCGCCCACAGAGGCGGCACGGCGGTAGAACGTAGCCATGAAATGAACACTCAGTGTGTGCGCAAGAAACGGAAGGCCACACGGAAGTGAATGGCTGTCTGCCAAGACAAACTTCTTCCGCGAACTTGAGCAAGACAATGTCGAGCGTTGCGCAACTAGTAAGCCCATGACACACGGACCCGTCCAACACTCGGCATTTACCGAATCATGCACTGCCAGTTATCAAGCGGCCTTGCACCATGGTAGAATCACCTGTTTGTCAGGTAGTCGAGCGCTGCCAAGAGATGGATCTGCGTAACATCGACAAGTTCCGAGATGTCGACGTACTCGTCCGGGCCGCCGAGATTGTGTGGTGTCAGCCCACAAACCACCGAGGGGATTCCCTCGGCGCGAAATAACCGCGCGTCGGATGCACCGACACGCATGTTGGCACGGGGCGCTCCTCCGAGAACTGTGCCGCAGGCATCGAGAATTGCATCGACGATCGGTTCACTCGGCGAAGTCCAAGTGGGCTCATAACGACGGACGATATCGAATTGGATGCCGGGCCGGAGCGCTAGACACCGGCAAATCTCCTTTTCGATCTCGGCAACTGAGACGCCCATCGGCAGCCGAATGTCGGCACTTGCCTTCGCCCAGTCAGGAACGAGATTGGCCGAATGGCCACCCGCGATGGTTCCAAAATTCACCGTGATCGAACCCAGCACTTCCGCCTCGCCAGCTCCACCGAGTGGCTCCGAAACGGGCTTCGCACTATTGATCGTCTGCGCAACCTCTTGTGGCGGATTCACGTGCAAGGACGTCAACCCCGAGAGCGCATCCATGGCGGTGCGCAGTATGTCAATGGCATTTTCACCCATGTGCACGTGTGCACCATGCGCCGGCCTGCCGCTGGCGCGAACATCGATCCAAATCATTCCCTTCTCGCCGATCCGTGGCACTTTCGGTGAACCGACATCCGCGTTGAGCATGGCATCTCCACGTGCCTCCACGCATGTCTCCAGCAAATAGCGGCTGCCGAGCACGCCCATCGTTTCTTCGTCGCCGGCGAGGGTTAAGCACAACTCGCCGGTCCACAAATCGCGCATTCCGGCCAATGTCCTGAACACGTAAATCAGACATGCCAAACCGCCCTTCATGTCGGACGATCCGCGGCCATAGAGCCTGCCTTCCCGGATGTTGGCCGAGAACGGGTCGTCGCTCCACGAATCGGCATCGCCGACCGGGTACGTATCGAGATGCCCGTTGAGCACGAGGCGCTTGCCAGGTTTGCTGCCATGCACCTTGGCAACAAGGTTGCGGATTGGCTCTTTCGCGGTAATGGTCCTTACTTCAACGTCCCGCAGGTCAGCGAGTTCGTTGGCGACAAGTCGAACTGCCTCGGTCGTGTCGCTTGTCGGAGTTTCGGTCGGAATGCGTACCAGCGCCCGTGTCAACTCAACGAGGTTGTCTTTGGCGCATTTTACGTCTTGCAAGAGCTGTGCGATGGTTGCGGACCCATGCGCGGCCGTGGTTTCTTCGTCCATGCTCAACTGCCGGTTACATGGTCGCCGGGTTTGCGCTGACGCCTCAACTTTACCGACTGCATCAGGAATACGAGACCAAGGACAGTGAATCCCAGCGGATATATCCACTCCTTGGCCGGGCGGCTGGGTTCCTCGATGTCAACTGCATCGATATAGTCGCCCAATGTAAGTCCGGCTTGTTCCGAGGGACTGTTGAAGCGCGCGTTGCTGACCAGCAGGCCCCCGTCTGCGTCTTGACTAGCGGAAATACCGAGGCGGTCGGCTAGGCTTTCATTCCCAGTCGCGGCAGTGGGCGGGATGACAAACAGCTTGTAGCGATCCCCATACTCGGTCCAGCGTACGACATGTAGGCGGATCGCGCGGTCCGTCGGGACCATTGCACCCGCGTCTGCGACGACCTGCTCAATCTGAATCGGGCTGAATTCGGGGAAAACCCGGTTCATCAGGGCATCCGGCCGAAACAGGGCAACCACAACGACCATGAGCATGATGCGCTCTGCGATGTTCAGTCTGGTCAAAAACCAGCCCTGAGTTACGCATGCAAAGCACAGTATGGCAACAAGTGAAACGACGAAGATGGACATTCCGTGCCAGATGCTTGTTACGTCAACGAGAAGGAGTTCAGGGTTGAATATGAACACAATGGGAAGGATGCTGGTCCGGATGTCGTAGAGAAACGATTGCACACCCGTTCGCATCGGGTTTGCCCCAGAGATTGCAGATGCAGCAAACGCTGCAAGACAAACAGGTGGTGTCGAGTCGGCCATTAGTCCGAAATAGAGTACATAGAGGTGCACCGCGATCAAGGGTATCACGAGACCCGATGCGTTGCCGAGTTCCACCAGAACAGCTGCCATCAGCGAAGCCACGACGATGTAGTTGGCGGTGGTGGGAAGCCCCATTCCCAGGATCAAACAAACCACTGCAACCAGGAGCAACAAGACATAGAAATTTCCTTGCGAGACCGCTTCTATCACCGAAAGCATGGCATTGTTCAGGCCGGTCGAGGAGACCACGCCTACGATGATTCCGGCCGCGCCGACCGCTGCGGTTACGCCAGCCATGCTTTTGGCTCCGGAGACCATCGCGTCGAATGTTGTCCGGCTGCCGACGAGCAGCCCGTGCAGGACCGTTCCACCTGTGCGTCTAGAGTCGATGATCGCGGCGACATAGATTATCACGATCAGGAGTAGGATCGCGTAGAATACGGCGCTGCCCGGACTCCAGCGTTCGACCAGTAGGAGGTAAACTAGGACCGCAAGGGGGATGAGATATTGCACTCCGGACTTTAGCGTGGCCAGGACATCGGGCAGCTCGGACCTGGCCATCCCCTTGATACCAAGTTTGGCGGATTCGAGATGGGAAATGTAGAACAGTGCGCAATAGGAAATGAATGCCGGGAGTGCTGCATGGATGATCACGTCGTAGTAGGATATCCCGATGAACTCGGCAATTATGAAGGCTGATGCGCCCATGATCGGCGGCATGAGCTGCCCGTTGGTGGATGCCGCGACCTCGATTGCCCCCGCCTTGTGGGCCGGAAGCCCCATCTTTTTCATCAGTGGAATCGTGAATGCCCCGGTTGTAACCGTGTTCGCGATGGATGAGCCAGACACGGTTCCGGTCAGCCCTGAGGCCATGATTGCCGCCTTGGCGGGGCCGCCGCGGTTCGTGCCGACGAGGCCGAACGACAGGTCGAGGAAGAAGCGTCCCGCTCCCGCTTTGTCCATGAATGCACCGAAAAGGACAAACAGAAAGACATAGCTCACCGAGACATCGATTGGGATCCCGAACACGGCCTCGCTGGAGAGCCACTGGTAGCCAATCAAGCGCTCCAAAGAGACACCCTTGTGCGAAATCACTGTGGGCATTGACTGCCCAAAAATCGAATAGAGCAGGAAGATCGTGCAGACGATGACGAGCGGAAGTCCGATGCTCCGCCGCGTTGCTTCGAGCAGCAGCAGTATTCCAGCCCCTCCGAGTATCGCTTCGAACGGAACACTGAATCCCGCGAACGGTACCTCGAGCAGAACGCCATTCCGACTGACGATACCGTCGTAGGCGACAAAACCGTACGAACAGACGGAGAACGCGAGAATGCCGAAGCCGAAGGTTATCCATGCGCGTCGTGATTTGGCAGCTTCCCAAGTCGTGGGAAACATAAAGAATCCGAGCAGCAGCCCGAATGCCAAATGCATGCTCCGAGCCGGAAGGTCGACGAAAACTCCAAACCCCAGCTCAAACGGCAGTGGAGATGCGATCCAGAGCTGCCAGAGCGACCAAATGAACGCCACCAACGGAACAAGCAATCCAAGGCGCCCGTGCAGCGACTGCCGCGGCCCTTCGAATTTCTCGACTAGTTCGTCGATTTCATTCCGATTTGGCACTGTGAGACACACAAATCACGCAACCGGTGGTTCTCCGTCGTGCTCCAAATGGAAGGACAACCACCGGTTGCGATTGATGCAGGTCCGTCCGTCCTCGCAAGGAGGCCGGGTGACTACTTTAGGCCTTTTTCCTCGTAATATCGCACTGCACCGGGATGCAAAGGCGCGGAGAGGCCGTTTGTAATCATGCCTTCCGGTGTCAGGATCGAAAAGGCTGGATGCAATGCCTTGAAGTCGTCAAGATTTTCGAAGACAGCGCGAACAACCTCGTAGACCACGTCATCGGAAACCTTGGCACTGGACACAAAGGTAGCATATCCACCAAATGTCGAAACAGGTTCGACAGTCGAAGTATAGGCCCCCTCGGGGATGGTAACCGGACCGTAGAACGGGAACTCCTCGATCAGACCGCTTTCGACATCGGAATTGAGGTTGACGATATAGGCACCGCAGCCCTCGGTGGCCACGGCGACGCCAGAGTTTGGGATTCCGACCACGTATCCATATGCGTCGATCTTGCCGTCACAGAGCGCGGTCGAGTGCTCGGAAGAAGTCATCTCCGTGACGAGGGAGAAGAATTCCCTTGGTGTGCCGTAGCGTTCCATGAGCAATTCGGTCGTGGCTCGTTGGCCTGAACCTGGGTTGCCCATATTGAACCGCTTGTCCTCAAGATCCATCCATGAATTGATGCCGGAATCCTTGGCCGCAATCAACTGGTAGGGCTCGGGATGAACCGAAAACACGGCTCGGAGATCCGGGTTGTGCGTGACCTTCTCAGACGAGCCGTTAAAGGAGTGGAATTGCCAATCCGACTGAGCGACGCCAAAATCGAACTCGCCCTCGGTAATTTGTGCTATATTGTAGGTGGATCCGGCGGACGACGGCGCCGAACAGCGGATGTTGTGCTTGCGGCCCGAGTCGCGCCCCTCGGCGGCCTCCTTGTGGATCATGCGGCAGATCGCATTGCCTGAAACAAAGTAGACGCCGGTGGGCCCACCGGTTCCAATCGTGATGAATGTCTTTTCCTGAGCAAGGGCACCCTGTTGGGTACCGGGCAATGCCGCGAGGATGAATCCGGCCGTTAGTGCCAGCTTTGAAATGTCTTTCATAATCTACTCCTTGAGTAATTTGTTTCGGATAAGGCCGGACGCCAAGGTGTGCGGCAACTGAAGATCACTTTAGGTATTGCGCTTGTGATTGTCAAACGGAGCACCCCGCAGGGGTGTAGCCCAAAATGGTTGATTGGGTCGAATGTGAGTTTCCGACCTTCCAACCCATAAAGAGGAGCGCTGCTATAGGAATACTTTCTCGCATCGCTTTTCAACAAGTTTGAGATACACCCACCCCGCAGATCGTGCGGACCGGAATTGTTCTTGTGGTGGCGCGGCAGTGTCCTGCCCGACCGTCCTCCGAAATGGAGGTGCCGGGGACGGTGAGATTCTTCGACTCGGCGAGGGGGCGGCGGACATCATCCGAGTCTCGGCGCCGCAGGTGATCATTTGCACGATGTCTAGAAACAGCTTCGCGCCGGAGGGCAGCGCGTCGAGCCTCTCCTCCTCGCCGAGTATCATGGCTTCAAGGTCCCGCGCGGGCCGCCCGACATGGATATCCGGACCTTCGTTGTCCTCGCGGCCGGGCTGGCGGGGTTCCACACCTCGAAGCGCCAGCCGCTTCCGGGCACCCAGAAGCTCTGGAAGGGACTGAAAATCCTCTGGTGCAGCGTCAATGCAGTGCAAGCCTACAAAATATGGAAAAGGAGAAAATAAAAAATGAATGAGTTAATTACGGTGCATTGATAGGCACCGCCTCACGGCGCGTGGCTCTCCCCTTCGATCCCGAGTGCGCTGTCGAAGGGGAAGTGGCCGCCGCCGCAGTCGGGCAGCGATCTAGGTTCGCTCGCCTCGACCGGGCCGATCCGTGTCGTGAACCGCTTGGATTTCCGCTGGTGGCGCCGCATCGCCGCGCCGCAGCTCTCGCAGGCCGGAGCCGGCAGCTCGCGGTCAACCGCCTCCATAAGCGCCCCGAGGGCCGCCGCGCCGCTGCCGAGCAGCCCGTCGCGGAACGCAGTCGCGACCATGCCCAGGTCCGGCGACGACCTGAGCAGCTCCGCCGCTAGCTTCGGAAGCAGCTCCTCGAAATTCTTCCTCCCCGTTGCGAGCAGCGCGTCGAGCGACTGGCCGGCTCTCGCCGTCGGCGGAGTCCGCGTCGCGACAGGCACTTGGCCGCCTTCGTTTCGCTTCAGCAGAACAACCGGCGAGTGCACCGCCGCCTCCTCTTCGGAAAGGTCCGCCAGAAACTCAACGGCCTTGGGAAGGCGGCAGCCCGCCTCTTCGCTTTTTCTTGCCATGCTGAATTCTCCCGCTCGATGCCGAGCGCGGCGCCGACCGTGTTCTCCGGTCGATTCCGTCCGCGCCAGCTAGTGCAGTCGAAAATCTCCCGAAGGGCAATTCTCAAGAGCGGCGGTCTTTCTTGGCGATCTTTCCCGCATCGCCGTTTCAAAAAAATTGGTTTACACCTTTTCCGTCGAGTCGGCTCCGCGGTCCAGCTTTACGGGCTGGCCATGAGGCGTGGCGACGTACGCTCGCACCCACGATTCGCGAAGGCTGTCCAGTTCGTGCCGGGCGGAAAGATTCAACCGCATCAGCAATTTCTCCAGAGCCGCGAGCCATGCCGCGTAGTATGCTTCGCTGGAGTCGGTCGGCCGTGCCGACCGCGACCGTTTCAATTCTTCGCCGAATTGCTTCGTCCATTCCGTCCAGGAAAATCGGCCGGTTTCGCTAAGGTGAACCGTGATAGCGAACAGCTGCGCATGCCATGGAGCGTCAAAGGCGATGTATTCCTCCGGCGGCCGAGCTCCGTTCGGCCGCGCCTCGACGCTCGCGGACGGGAGAAATTCGTTCGGATGTTCGATTTCGCTCTGAAAATTCATTGCGATGCCGGCGGCTTGGGCAGGCCAGTTCCGACCATGCTGTCTCGAGTAACCCAGTCGGCAAGATCGGATTCGGTAAAATTCTCAGTGCCCTCCGGGCGCATCGGCACGACGAGGTAGCGAATTTCGGCTGTCGAATCCCAGACCCTTACCTTGCGCCCGCTTTCGATTTCTAGGCCGAATTCCTTTAGGACTTTCCTCGGCTCTCGAACCATTCGGCTTCTGTAGGGATCGGACTTGTACCATGCGGGAGGAATTCCGAGCAGAGGCCATGGATAGCAGCTGCAAAGCGTGCATACGACGACGTTATGAACTTCGGGCGAGTTTTCAACCGCAACCAAGTGCGCCCCTTGCCGTCCGGAATACCCTAGCTTTCCAACTGCGCTCGACGCGTCTTCGAGCAATTCGCTCCGAAACTCGTCGTCGCACCATGACTTGGCCACGACGCGGGCTCCATTTCGCGGGCCGACTCGATTTTCGTAGATTTCGATGATGGCGTCCAAGGCGGCGGGGTCGACGAGGCCTTTCTTCACCAGGACCGTTTCCAGCGCCTTGACGCGCAATTCCGGGTCTGAAGGAAGAAGATTGTGCGGATGGTCTGATTCGCAATGGTCGTGCGGCATGCTGGATTCTAGACGGCTACAGGTTCGCGTTAAAGCCTTCACCCATCCTTGGCTCGCAGTCAAGTACCGGCTGCAATTCCGGCGTATTGGAGTCCTTGGCCGATCCTCGGGCTCCGGCGCCCGAGTTTTTGAAATCGGGCCGGCGCCGCTTGCGTTCAGGCGACTGGTAAAGATCCCGGTTTTTTGGGAACGGGCGACGCGGCGGCGGCCGCGCATTGCTTGAATGGCGGCGGCCAATCGGAATACGGCCGGGCCAATGGAAGCTCTTAGTCTTTGCGCTCATGCGTGAATTCGCAATATACCGGGCGTTCCGACCGGGTTTCGTGCGTCGTAGCAGAATGCCCGAAGCGAGGTAACGGCTATGGATTTGGACTTAACTCATCCCGCGGTTTCGGACCTTCGGAAATCGTCTAAAAGGAATCTGCCGCGATTCGCATTCGAGTACCTAGACAGCGCGACAGGGACCGAGCTTGGGAAGGATCGCAATCGACGCGCTCTCGACTCGATCGGATTCATGCCCGCCGTTTTGCGCGGCAAGCTCAAGGCAGAACTGGCACGGGAATTTTTGGGCCATGAATTTTCGCTGCCGGTGGGAATCGCGCCGGTCGGCATGTCGGGCATGATTTGGCCCGGGGCGGAGTGCAAGCTTGCGGCAGCGGCGCGAGAGCGCAACATTCCGTACTGCATGTCAACCGTAACGGTCGCATTGCCGGAAGAAGTCGGACCCGTCGCCGATTCCATGGGCTGGTTCCAGCTATATCCGCCGGACAGCCGCGAAATCAGGCGAGATATTCTTAAGCGCGTTAAGAATTCAGGCTTTCGAAAGTTGGTCCTAACAGTTGACGTTCCCGACGACAGCAGGCGCGAGCGCCAGCGCCGGTCGCATATTGCGATACCGCCGAAATTAACGTTGCCCATGATCGCATCCATGATTCTCCATCCGCGGTGGAGTCTGGCGATGGCCCGTGCCGGGGTGCCCAAGCTTCATCTAGTCGAGAGCTACGTGCCTCCTTCGCGCCGCAGTTCGGACACTTTCAGGCATGCCGGCAAGGTGTTGAGAGGACAGCCCGACTGGGGCTATTTGGCCGAACTTCGGCAGGAATGGGAAGGCGACATCCTGGTCAAGGGCGTACTTGAACCCGAAGACGCGATTCGCCTTGTCGAAGCCGGCATCAACGGGATCTGGGTATCCAACCATTCCGCCAGGCAATTCGAGGCGGGTCCGGCATCGATCGATCAATTGCCGAAAATTCGAGAGGCGATCGGACGCGATGTCCCTATCGCCTTTGATTCAGGCGTTTCGAGCGGGCTGGATGTGCTGCGCGCCCTGGCGCTCGGCGCGGATTTCGTTTTTCTCGGACGAGCATTTCATTATGCGGTATCCGCGCTCGGCGAAAAGGGCATCCATCATCTTCTCCACATATTGGAAATGGACATGCGCACGAATATGGCGCAAATCGGAATCCAGACTTTCGACGGGCTTGCCGATCGCTTGATTATGAATATCTGACCGGTCCGCCTCTTGCGGGCGGAAAATTTTCGACTTGCGATTTGAATGGCAATCCGCCGGAATCGACCGGCGATTTCGCTTGAAATGTTTCGATTAGGCCTGCCCAGAGCTGAATTCGGCCGAATTCAGCTTCATTTTTCCGTAATGGGACTGTCCGCGCTCGATAATCAAGGCGGACGCTATTTTTTCCGCAGCAATCGCCCGCGCTTTGCGGCGAGCAGGCGGTAGCGACCTTTCGCGTCGACATTAAGAACGATTTTGCATTCGCGCGGCGGTAGTTGGATCATGCAAATCCAAAGAATTCAATGCCGTCGAGTTCGCCCGGAGTCAGATTCTCGATATTCGTCGAATTCGTTCTTGCCGCAACGGGAAGAAAGTATCGAACGGAACGGGCTTCGCCGAAAAACGCCCCTTTCCCGATCTTCTCGAGCGGAAGCGAAAGCCAGGCAAAATTGAAGCTTGGGCGGCAGCCTGAATGTTCGCAACCGGGACCTTATCCAAGAATTTGAACTCGCGGGAGTTTAAGTGGCGGCGGATTTGTTGCGACCGCAACCGCACAATTCAATTTGCCGAGACCAGGTAGCTCTCCCAGAGATCGATGATTACTTCGTCGTTCGACGAGTCCTTTACGCATCCCCACAATTCCTCGGAACTAAAGGCGACCGAATAGAGCGGTTCGGGAGCTTCGCCAAGGAAATGCGCATTGCTATCGGGAAAAACATGGTTGCCGCGGAACATGACGATTTTGCCAAGGCAACCTGCCGCATAGGCGGGCAATCTGGTATGACCGCCCTTAACAAGGGAGTTGCCGGACGGGCGGCGCGTGCGAACCTTGTCGCCGGTCGCGAAACGAGGCTTGCGGCTGATTTCGCAAGTCGAAGGCGTGACTTTCGCCAATTCCTTGGCAACTTCCGATCCGAGCAAGGCGTTCTTGCTGAGACGCTGGCTGGGCAGGCGCTCCGGCTGGGCGAACTCGTCAATGGCCACGACTTCGCGCCGGACCAGCAAATCGGCCAAGGCGGCCAGCCATTTCTCGTAGTAGCTGAATCGGGCGTAATCTTTCGGAGGCAATCTTTCTCGGGAGTGCCTCGAAGCGTCCTGGTTCCATCTCCCCAAGGCGCCGGCGGCAAGGGTAATCGCCAATGCGCGAGCGTGCCAGGGCTTTTCGAACAAGGATTCGTTTGGCGCCGACGGCTTAACCTGGCCGTCGCCGAAACGCCCTCCCATGTCGTGAATTCTGGTCATGGAAACTTCCGAAAGTCCGCATTGCGCATGGATTTAGCAATCTATGCCTTAAAGACGCGAAACTTGGAACGGCCCGGACATTCAGGAAACGGAATTGTCTCATTCGTTGCAGACATGCGATAGAGCCGGTTTTCGGCAAGGCTCCGCCGATATGGGCGGCTCGATTTCCTGCCAAAGCCCGAATACGAGCAGGCGTCAGCGGCCGATTCGGCGCGAGCGCGCCGCTTTGCAAGGGCATTGAGGAAGAAGGGTCGGTACGGGAATTCGAATGACTATTGGTCAATCGAATTCGTTCGCAGGAAGCAGCCCAATACCGGCCAACTGGTCTATCCGTTCAGTTTCGGTCCTAGCCGGTCGACTCCGCATCGATTTCTCCGAATCATAAATGATCCGGTTCGCAGATAAGGAAATTCTGTATTCCGAGGTTTGTGTATTCTCTCGACAATTGCCGAACGGCACTGGCGTGGCAACGACAACGATGCCGCCGCCGCGAATTTCCTAGCCGGCAGCGGCCTGAACGACGAATCGCCTGTTCCGAACGAGACTTCCGGCAGCGAAGCGGCCCGGGTCGGCCGTCCATGATTCGTGCGCCGGATCGATTGGGCCGGTTCTTTATCCGAAATCGACTTTGAGCCGCGCGATCGACATGCGGCTACCTCAGTACATTGCCGCCGTCGACGCTTATAGTCTGGGCGGTCATGTACGCCGATTGCTCGGATGCGAGGAACACGGCAACTCGAGCGACATCGCAGGGGCTGCCCATGCGGCCGAGCGGAACGGCCTCGCCGACCTCGAGCTTTTTCTGTCCAATTTCCTTGCCTTCGAATTTTGCGAAAAGCCGGTCGACAGTCACCCACATGGGGGTGTCGATGACGCCGGGCGAAATAGCATTGACCCTGATGCCGTGCGGCGCGAGCGCGAGCGCGGCCGACTGCGTATAGCTGATTACCGCAGCCTTCGTTGCGCAGTAGTGCGCTACGAGAGCCTCGCCGCGATGACCTGCCTGGCTGGCGAGGTTGATGATAGATCCCGCCTTCCCGGCTCCAACCATCGCAACCGCCGCAGCTTTCATATTGGCGTAAAACGCGCGCACGTTGAGGTCGAAAAGGCGATCGTATTGCTCGAGGTCGGCATCGAGTATCGAACCCATGTCGAAAATGGCCGCATTGTTGAACAGCACATCGGGAGACTGCTCTTCGATCCATTTCACGCAGGATTCGAGCTGCTTTCGATCGAGGAGGTCGTAGCTTCGGTAAGAGGCGCAATCGCCTCCGGCATAGCTATCACCTATGTCCGTGGCGAGTATTTCAGCCCCCAGCGCTCGAAAGTGGTCGGCGGTTGACATGCCGATTCCGCCGTTCGCCCCGGTAATGAGGCATTTCTTGCCCGCAAGCCCGGCGGGAGCGGCATCCAGAGTCAATTAATTGATCCTTGCACTTGCCGACGCTCGGCAATTCGTCCGAATGAAAGTGACATCTCTTTCCGATTAGCTTCCTTGAATCTCGTCATCCCGTCCCTCCGATGCGCGTCGAGAACGCCATGCGAAGTCTCGCAACGCGATTTTAATGCATCGTCGGGACGATTGGAATATCGAACATTCGATCATGGCGGAATTCGTAGCGAACAGGATTGCGCGCAGCGAGATCCGATGCTTCTCGCAAATCAGAAGGACCGGAATCGAAATCTTGAGATCGGGCGGCGGGTTCGAGGAGGGAAAGCTGGAAGGAAGCCTCCATGCGAGTAGGATGTCTCGATCGGCATGCCGTCGCGCGAGCGGATTGGCTTGCGGCCGGCATCGCTGCTGCGCTGCCCGCCGGCATGCGAATTTTCAGCTGAGAGCTTTCCGGAAAATGGATACCTTGTCGGCGAATCGCGGCGAAATGCCGATTCCGCCTTCGGTTGAATCGGCATCAATTCAAGTGGCATGCGACTTTATTGCTCGCCTCCCTGATTGAAAGAGGCGGCCTTTCGGCTGCGCAGAGCTTCGTCGCGACCGGGCAGCGGGTATGAAACGCGCAGCCGGTCGGAGGATCGACCGGGCTCGGAACTTCTCCTTCCAGACGAAATAAAGCGCGCCGCCGCCGCCCGGGGTCGGGGCGAGGCACCGATTTTAGAAGCGCTTTCGTATAGGGATGGCGCGGAGCGTCGAAGAGCCGGTCGCGATCCGCGATTTCCACGATGCGGCCGAGATACATGACGGCTACGCGGTCGCAGATGTTTTCCACAACGGCGAGATCGTGCGAAATGAACAGGAGGGCGATGCCCGTCTGATCTCGCAGGTCGCGAAGAAGATTGACGATCTGAGCCTGGACTGAAACGTCGAGCGCCGAAACCGGCTCGTCGCAGACGATGACGTCCGGTTCCAGGGCCAGCGCCCTGGCGATCCCGATCCGCTGGCGCTGCCCGCCGGAAAACTCGTGCGGAAACTTGCTGCGCGCCATCGGGTCCAGCCCGACCCTGCCCATCAACTCGGCGACTTTGGCATCGATCCCGATCCGCGGCTCGATCCCGTGAATGCGGTACGGCGCGGACAGGATGTCGCCGACTCGGTGGCGCGGGTTCAGCGAAGCGAACGGATCCTGGAAAACGATCTGCATGCGCCTCCTAAGTCGGCGAAGTCCGCTTCCCCTCGCATCGGTAATGTCCTGCCCCAGAAGGCGAATTCGCCCTTCAGTCGGATCGATGAGCCGCAGCAGCAGGCGGCCGATCGTAGATTTGCCGCATCCGCTCTCGCCGACCAGGCCGACGGTTTCCCCTCTGCCGATGGCGATGTCGACGGATTCCACCGCGCGAACCCTTCGCCGTCCTCCGGACATTGGGCCGCCGACCGTAAAATGCTTTGTAAGGCCGACGCCTTCAAGGACGATGTCCTTCATGGAGCGCCCCTCGGAAAGTGGCACGCGGCGAGGTGATCTGCGCTTGCGGGGGCCAGCAGCGGTGCCTTTCTGCTGCAGAGGCCGCCCTTGCGATCGCACCGCGGTTCGAAGGCGCAGCCGTCGACCGATGCGCCCAGGGTCGGTACCGCGCCGCCGATTTCGGGAAGCCTTGAGCTGCGGCTCGTCCCCAGGACGGGCACCGAGCTGAGCAGCCCATGCGTATAGGGGTGGCGCGGGCCGGCGAACAACCGGTCGGCTGAAGCCTCCTCGATCTTCCTGCCCGCGTACATGACCATGACCCTGTCGGCGGTTTCAGCAATGACGCCGAGATCGTGGGTGATGAGAATGACGGCCATGCCCGTTCCGGTCTGCAATTCGCGAATCAAATCCAGGATTTGCGCCTGAATCGTCACGTCGAGCGCAGTCGTCGGCTCGTCGGCGATTAGCATAGCGGGGCCGCACGCGAGCGCCGAGGCGATCATGACTCTCTGGCGCAGCCCTCCGGAAAGCTGGAATGGATACTCTCGCGCTCGCGTCGAAGGATCGGGAATGCCGACGCGTTCCAGCAGTTCGACGGCGCGCCGCCATGCGGCGCGCGCGCCCATGCGGTCGTGCCTCCGGCAGACTTCGGCGATCTGCTCCCCGATTTTCATAACCGGATTGAGCGCCGACATCGGTTCCTGGAAAATCATCCCGATCCTGCTCCCCCTGATCGCGCGGAGGCTCTCGGAAGATTGCGCGAGAAGATCGGAGCCTTCGAACAGAGCCCGGCCCGCGACGACTTCGGCGGGAGGATTCGGTTGCAGGCCGATAAGCGACAGCGCCAGCATGCTCTTGCCGCATCCGCTTTCGCCGACGATTCCCAGCGTTTCTCCCTCGGCGACTTCCAGATCGATGCCGTCCACGGCGAAAGCGGGGCCGGACGGCAGGTGCAGAATCGTGGTTAGCCCTTCGACCGCTAGCAGGGGAGGATTCATGCCGATCTGGAGACCGCCTTCAGCCCGGTCGCGAAAGCGTCAACCAGGGCTTCGCAAGCTTCATCGCCGTGACCGAGCGAAATCGCGTGATGCGAAAGCGGGTTGGCCAGAGTTAGGACGCGGGAGTCGCTTAGCGAGCTTGTGAACGCGCGGTAGGCGTCCGCGTCGGTTCGCGCCGCCGAACGAAAATCGGCTATCGCGCCCTCGCAGAAATACCAGTGGAAATGCGAGCCGCCGGTTACCATTTGCCCCGGAACGCCGTGTTCCGCGGCCAGGGCGTTGAAGGCCTCTTTCAATTGCGCGCCGCGCCTGTTCATTTCCCGCTGCACGTCGCCGGTCGCAAGAATCGGCAGCGCGGCGGCGGCCGCGGCGACGGAAACCGCATGCCCGTTGAATGTGCCTACGAAAGCGGGGCCTTTGCCTGGCTCGGTCATGCGCATCAGGTCTTCGCGCCCCGCGATCGCGGCTATCGGGAGCCCGTTGGCGATCGCCTTGCCGTAAAGCGCGAGATCCGGTTTGACCCCGCACAGGCTCGCCGCGCCGCCGACGGCGACATTGAACCCGGTGAGCAACTCGTCGAAAACCAGGACGATGCCGTTTCGATCGGCCGCGTCTCGCAAAGCCTGCAGAAACGATGCTCGCCCCGGAATGAACCCGACGTCGATTAGCGTCGGCTCGAGAATGATCGCCGCGATGTCGTCGCCGTGCCTGTCGATAGTTTCCGCGACCGTTTTTTCATCGTTGAAGGGGAGCACCAATGTTTCCGCGACTAGATCCGATCTTTGGCCCGCGAACTGGGGCAGGGGGGTTATGTCGCCGACAGGACCCGCTTTCGCGGGGTCGATCCAGACGCTTACGAAAACTTCGTCCGACCAGCCATGGTAGCTCCCTTCAACCTTGGCGATCCGCGTGCGTCCGGTCGCGTAGCGGGCGATGTGCAGCGCGTGCTGGACGGCTTCCGTGCCCGTGTTCGTAAACCGGGCCATGTCCGGCCATTCCGCCGCTGCCAGCAATGTTTCGATCGCGTCCGCTGCGATAGGCGATTCGAGGCCGCATGTCAGGCCGCTGGACATGGCTTCGGCCGCCGCAGTTCTTACGGCTTCATGACCATGCCCGAGAAGCACGGCGCCGTTTCCCATGATTATGTCCAGATGCCTGTTCCCGTCTACGTCCCAGGCCCATGCGCCTTCCGCCCGGTTGAAATAGAATGGATGCGGGCTTCGGGCGCGCGTATTCGAGCTGACGCCGGCCGGCACAATTTTCGATGCGCGTTCAAACAGATCGGAGGATTTTTGGAACCGGCTCATCGACTTTCCTCCGCCGTTTCCATGTCGCCGACCATGTAGCCGTAGTCGCCCGGTTCCACGAGATTTCGATTCAGATGCGAAAGTATCATGATGCCGCGCTTTACGGGCGATTGAATGACTTCAAGTTCTTCGAAGGTATACGGGCTGACGACTCGGCCGAGCACCGCGCCGTCTCCGATTTCCTCGCCTAGTGGCGGAGCCTCCGTCTCGAGCCAGCCGCCCTGCTTCGGTCGGACGATTTCAATGCCGCCAACAACGATTTGCGGCGGCGGCGGCGCCGGTTCTCCGGCAAGCGAGCCGGCCGCGCGGAGAATGTTGATCACGCCGTCGCAGCCGCGCGATACGTATGGCTCCTGCGCGACAATTCCGCCGCCTAGCTCGACCACGATCGACGAGATGCCGCGTTGGTCCACGGTTACGGTTTTTGTCGTGCCCTGGTAGGATGTGCCGCCCAAGCCCTGCCGCGGGCGGTAAAGCACTCGCGACCCGAACGCGCGCGACAGCCTTTCATTGTTCATTATGTAGACATAGTCGACGGTCGGGCGGTCGGTGCCCGCGTGGAGATCGATGTGGATGTCGATCTTTTCCAGGAATTCGCGCGTAATCGCCGCCGCGAGGTGATCCGAAAAGCAGCCGCTGTCGGAACCGGGGAACTGGCGGTTCAGGTTCAATTCATCGATGGGCGTGAATCTTCTGTTGACCGCGAATGCTCGGGGATTGGCAACCGGCATGACGAGCAGGCGGCCGGAAATTTCGGCTTCGAGAAGCTGCGGCCATATCGCCCTGACAATTTGGCTGCCGACATTTTCGTTGCCGTGAATCGATGCGGAGATTCCAACGGTGGGTCCGCTTCCTGCTCCCTGCAGCTCGTGTATCGTCAATACGGCGTCGGTTCCGTCCGCCATTGTCGTGAACTTGCGGCGGTGAATCTTATGGCGTTTCATTTGCTTTTCCTTCATTGGCGCGGGGCGCTCTTGATGCGCCGGGCGACGCCGCGCGGATCTAGATGATCGCGAAGCCCGTCGCCGAACAAGTTGAATCCGAGCACGGTTATCATGATTGCGAGGCCCGCGACGGTCGACAGCCATGGCTCGGCGCGAAGGTATCGGGTTCCATAGGACAGCGTCCAGCCCCACGTCGGGGTCGGCGGCTCGACTCCGAATCCCAGAAAGCTCAGCCCGGATTCGGCGATAATCGCCGTTCCGATTCCGAGCGTAGCCAGCACGATTACCGGGCCGATGACGTTCGGAAGAATTTCTCGGAAAAGTATGCGAGCGCTTCCCGCTCCGAGGGCCGCGGCGGCGGTGACGTAGTCGGCCTCGCGCTGAGCGAGCGTAACGGAGCGGACGACGCGAGCGTATTCGGTCCAGAAAATCGCTGCGAGCGAAAGCGTAAGATTGAGCATGCCGGGACCCAGCGCGGCGACGATGGCAAGCGCGAGTACGATTGGCGGAAATCCCAGGAATATGTCCACGATTCTCATAACGAGGAGATCGAACGCGCCGCCAATATATCCGCTGACTAGTCCGACGGTCGTGCCGACGACGACTGCGATCGCCACCGAGCAAAGGGCGATCGTCAGGGAAACCCGCGCTCCAACGGCCATTCGCGTCCACAGATCCCTCCCGAAATTATCGGTTCCTAGCCAATGCTCGGCCGTAGGCAGCGAAAACCGGTTTTTCATGTTCATCTGATCAGGCTCGAATCCGGATACGATCGTTCCGAATAGAGCGAATAGGAGCACCGCTATCACGATAGTTCCGCCGATGGATAGCGACAGATTGACGGCAAGCGGCTTCACGGTTCATTCCAGGCGAATTCGAGGATCGATCAAGGCGTAGAGCAAATCGACCAGGAGATTTACGAGAGCGAACGCAACGGCGAAGGTCAGTACGATTCCCTGGACCAGCGGGAGGTCGCGCTGGGAAATCGCCGCGACCGCTAGCTGGCCCAGCCCCGGCCAGCCGAAAATGCTCTCCGTGAGCACGGCTCCGCCAAGCAGCGCGCCGAAACGAAGCCCGATAACGCTTACGACCGGAAGCATCGCGTTTCCGAGCGCGTGAACGAAAATGATGCGAACATTTAGGAGCCCTTTGGCGTGCGCCGTCCTAATGAAATCCTGTCCGAGAGTTTCCAGCATCGCGCTTCTTACGAGCCTTGATATTACGGCTGCGTTGGTTAGGCCAAGCGTGAGAGCCGGCATCGCGATGTGCGAGAGGGATTCAAGCAGCGCGGCGGGACGACCGAGCGCCGCCTCGACGAGAGCTCCGGCAAGCGGCGGCCCGCGCCCGATCGAAGGGAGCAGATCGAATCGGATGGCTAGAAGATACATCAATAGGATCCCGAACCAGAAGACCGGCATCGAGACGCCTAGCTGCGCGAATAGCATGCTGGTCGCATCGATCGCGGTTCCGCGCCAAAACGCCGCCGCGACGCCAAGTGCGAGTCCGATCAAAATTGAAATCAGAAGCGCGACCACGGCGACTTCCAGGGTGGGCACGACGCGCTGACGGATGGCATCCGTGACCGGCTGGTTTTGGAAATAGGAAATTCCCATGTCGCCATGCGCGAGGTCTGCATAGTACGAGCCTAGGCGAATCCACCATGGCCGGTCTAGTCCGAGCGAGCGACGCATGTCTCGAACCGCTTCCTCGGAAGCTTCGTCGCCAAGCAGAACCGCGGCCGGGTCGCCGGGCACGAGTTCCATTATTCCGAATGTCACGGCGACGACGCCGAGAATCAGGGGGATGAACAGCGCAAGGCGCCGTAAAACGTACCAAATCATTTTCGAGAGGCGGCGCCCGAATGCCTCGGGCGCCGCGAATCATGTTGAATCCGCTAGTTCCCGATCACCGACCGCATCATGCCTCTAGCGTCGGGATCTAGAGTAACGTCGTCGGTATAGAAAACCTGATATCCTTGGTAGGCGATAACGAAGTAAGGCAATTCATTCGCAATTATCGCCGCGGCGGCCTGGTAGGCGGCGGTTCGGTCGCCGACATCGGTCGCGGACCGGCCCGTTTCGAGGTGCGCGTCGACTTCCGCATTCGAGTAGCCTCCCCAGTTGAATGATCCGCCGGTGTGGAATTGGCCGTACATTAGCCTGTCGGGGTCTACGATATTAAGCCAGCCCAAGAGAGCGATTTCATGCTGGCCTCCGCGCACGCCTTCGGAAAACGCCGGCCAGTCGGCGATGCTGATTGACGCGTCGACGCCGTTTTCGAGCATAATCGCCTGGATGTACTCGAGCGACTGAATCCGGTTGGGGTCTTCGCTATGGGTCGACAACACTATGCTTAGCGCCTGCCCGTCCTTATCGAGCGTTCCGTCGCCGTTCGAATCCGTCCAACCCGCGGCTGCGAACGCGTCTTTCGCGCCCTCGGGATCAAATCCCGGCTGAGCGATCGAAGCATCGTAGGCCCAGGACGACGGCAGGAGAATCGACGTTGCGACTTGATCAACGCCCTCGTAAATGGCGTCAACGATCGTGCTTTGATCCACGAGCATGGCAAGCGCGCGACGCAATGCCGGGTCGCCAAGCAGGGGGGGCTGCGTGTTAAAGTTGAGGTAGGTTATACCGAGTCCGCCGAGAATTTCGTTTTGGAATTGGGTGTTCGCGACCAGCCGACCGATATCCTGAGAGGAAAGCGGCGATTGAATGATAGAAAGATCTCCGGCTTCGAATGCTTGGGCGCGCGCCGTATTGTCGCCGACAACCACGAATTCGAAACCGTCCGTATTCGGGCTGCCGCCCCAGTAGTCCTCGAATGGCTCCAGGCTTATCCTCGAGCCGCGTTCCCAATTCGAGAGCTTGAGCGGTCCGGTTCCAACCGGCGTCGATTGAATGTTCCCGCCGCCTTCTACGTAGTCCTTCGAAACTATTCCCATATCCAGATAGCTTAGAAGCGGCGCGTACGGTTCCTTCAGCGTAATTTTGACGGTGTTGGCATCCAGGGCTTCAATTGTATCGATCGGCGTGAACAGCGACCTGAAACGCGCTTTAAGGTCGGGATCTAGGATCGTTTCGAAAGTGAATACGACATCGTCGGCATCTAGAATCGAACCGTCGTGAAACATGACGTTTTCTCGAAGATGGAAAATCCAAACAGTCGGTTCCGGGTTCTCCCAGCTCTCAGCCAAACCCGGTTCCACTTGCAGGTTTGCGTTAAGCTGAACAAGGCCGTCGTAAATAAGATTGTTTACTCTGTACTCGGTAGTGTTCCTTTGGATTCGCGGATCCATTGTCGCTGAATCAACATCTGCTCCAAGGCGCACGACATCGGCGAAAGCCGCTGGCGCGATCGCGGCGGCAATTCCAACAGAAATAAGCATGCGAACGAATTTCAACATTATACCCTCCCAAGAATTCAGTTTAGTTGCCGTACCGTAGTTTGCGTATTAATTGGTGTCAAACCGAGCCAGAACGGGCGGCTAGCGAAAATTCATAGTCGCGCCGCCGCTAGCGGCTCCTCCCGCAAGGCGAGATCGCAGGACTCTTCGCTTTTTTGGGACGCTGCGTCAGGTTTCAAGAAGCATGGCGTCGCCGGCTGCGATTTTTTCCTGGCGTTGGATTTCTTACAGAATTGGGGACTCGCCGCGAATCGGCATGATTCGAGCTATTCGAAGACTTTTTCAGCCACCGAATACGCAAAAAGTATCTAAATCCGAGGAATTTTGTCTCGAGCCGGGATTCTTCTCGAATGCCTTTCAATTGGCGGCAGAATTCGTCCTTGCGCGACTTTCAGTGAAAGCTTCGAGCAGCGAATACAGCGTCGAGGTCCTCTGCGGAAAACAGCGCGTCAAGCCAGATGTCGAGTTTCGAGCTCGCGGCGCGGCGAACCTGCTCGATCCGATCGGGAGGAATTTCGCCGAACTTCAGCCGAGCAAGGATTCCGCCTTGCCCTTCGCTAGACCTTCCGCCTTGCCCTCCGCTCGGCCTTCTTCATGAATCTCCTCCGCGATTGTTCCTACCATTGCTTTCATGTCCCTCGCTTCAAGCCCTAGCCTTTCGATCGCCGCCCTTAGCCGCTCCTGGGTCAATTTGAGCTGGCGCATCACATAGGTCAAAAAGTAACGCCCGAGCTCGGTGCCGTCAAAGCCAGCGGCCAAAAGTCCGCCCCCGTCGTCGGGGATCGTATCGGCGTAAGACCGGGCGAGCGCCAGTAGCACGGTCCGACAACCTCGGATCGTGAAGGATTTCGAGGGTCGACCCGACCGAGGCCAATGAGACCACACTAGGCGAACCCGTGCGCGGCAATGGGTCACGCCCTAGATCGAGAGCGACAATTTCCAGATTCTCCTAGCGCGGTTGCAGATCGGCGGAATGCCGAATTGTAACTCACCGCGCCGGAGTAGGGGTGCGGCTCAAATTTCTTGTAAATCTTGCCGTCCGGTATTGCCGATGCCGGTTGCCTACCAAATTCCGTAATCAAGCTGCCGCTCGCCACTTGAAAAATGTTCGGGATTCGGTTGTTCAGCTTGCGGCGTCGAAACGCCGTTTCGTCGACTGCAAGAAATTTGAGCCGCACCCCCGGATTAGTAATTTAGTTGCGAATTGGTCGCCGAGCATTCAATATTCGTCGAGGGGGGCGCGTTCCCTACGAGCACCTCCTCAAGTACAGCACCCCATTTGGCGGATGCCGCTGGCCGCGCGACTCTCAGTGAAAGCTCCGGGCTGCGAATACAGCGTCGAGGTCCTCTGCGGAAAACAGCGCGTCAAGCCAAATGTCGAGTTCTCCGCTCGCGGCGCCGCGAACCTGTTCGACCCGACCCGGAGGGATTTCGCCGAACTTCAGCCGCGCCAGGCGCAGCAAGGATTCCGCCTTGCCCTTCGCGATGCCCTTCGCCATGCCTTCCGCCTTGCCCTTCGCCATGCCTTCCGCCTTGCCCTTCGCTAGACCTTCCGCCTTGCCCTCCGCTCGGCCTTCTTCATGAATCTGCTCCGCGATAGTTCCTACCATTGCTTTCTTGTCCCTCGCTTCAGGCCCTAGCCTTTCGATCGCCGCCCTTAGCCGCTCCTGGGTCAATTTGAGCTGGCGCATCACTTAGGTCAAAAAGTAGCGCCCGAGCTCGGCGCCGTCAAAGCCAGTGACCAAAAATCCGTCCCCGTCGTCGGGGATCGTATCGGCGTAAGACCGGGCGAGCGCCGGTAGCACGGTCCGTACAACCTCGGATCGTAAAGGATTTCGAGGGTCGATCCGACCGAGGCCAATGAGACCACACTAGGCGAACCCGTGCGCGGCAATGGGTCGCGCCCTATATCGAGAGCGACAATTTCTAGATTCTCCTAGCGCGGTTGCAGATCGGCGGAATGACGAATTGTAACTCACCGCGCCGGAGTAGCCGTCGCGCGACCGCATCTGACTCCAAATGCCGCGGGAGCGATTAGGACGAATTGCAGGGAAAGTAGGACAACGAATGCCTTAAGCGATAGGCCTCCGCTTGAATCCAGTTCTAGGGTTTTCAGTACCTCGCGATGATGCGATCGGTTATGAGGGTGGTTTTCACGCGCGTCGTTAATTTAAGCGCGCCGATTTCCAAATTATTCCCAGTTGAAGGAAATGCATGAACTTGATCCTGAATTCATTGCAATGGCTTCTGCAAATTTCTTATCCCTGCATTGCGAAAAAACTGGTGGCCGCAATTCACTCCCAAAATTTCTCTATCGGCCCGAATTTTGCAGCCGGGCAAGCGTTTGGAATCGACCGATATGCGCTCCGGCTAGCAAGTGGTCAAGTCGGAGCGCATTTCGACTTGCGCATTCATGCCAGCCGGGGATTCAGAAAAATCGCTATCCGTGTCTTCTCGAACGGCTTGGCTTGAATTGGTCTTCGAGATTTTAAGCGCGGTTTGAAACAGTTAAATTTTTCGGGAATGTCTGCGCATGCGAGGGAATCGGCAAAAGAATCTGAAACGAAGGCTTATCGAGTGCTTTTGGAAAAATTCCATTGGGGGCGACCTTGAAATTCCGGCACTGCGCTTGAGTTGAATGCCAATTGATAGCCGGATCGAGTTTTTACAATCCTAGCAATCTGGTATGGACTGCGCCGGAGAGTCGATCCAGCGGAATTCGCCGACTGGATGCTAATTCCTGAGCGTTCGCTGAATTTGGAAGAGCCGAGCGAGAGGAATTGGCGAATTACGAGGGAACTTTCCCGTAAATTGTAAAGACTCGGCTTCTTCCGAGCCTAGAATAATGTATCTTGAACTCTCGGCGGCGGGATCAAATCGAGCGCGAATAGAGCCGCCAAGGAGCATTGACGTAACCTATGCGATCCAATACCGCCGCATCCGCCCCAATAGTTGACCGAAGCAAAGCTAGGACGAGAAGGAGTTCGGGTAGGGGCAACGCAAGGGCCGATGTGCAACGTCAAGTCGACTATTGGAATCTTAGGAATCCGTTTGAACCGGCCAAGATTTTTTCTGAAGATGCCGTGGATGCAATTCACGAAGAAGCGCTAACGGTTCTTCAGGACCTCGGCATGAAGGTGCTGTCGAAGGAAGCAAGAGACTTATTCCGGCGAACCGGAGCTCTCGTAGACGAAGAATCTTGCATGGTCCGCATCGGACGAGATATCGTTCACGACGCGATTGACACCGCGCCGCGTTCCGTTCTTCTCAAGGGCGGCAGCGCGAAGCGCGACCTACTGCTGGAACTTGGCACGCTGGCGATACAGACCGGCGCGGGCGCTCCACACGCCACGGACCTCGATCGAGGCCGTCGCCCGGGTTCTCTCGAAGATTTCACCGAGCTAATCAAGCTGACGCAGTCTTACGACATTTTCCATATGCTTAATCCTATCGTAGAGGCGCAGGATATTCCGGCGCACGAACGCCACTATAGGGTTAATCGGGTTCAACTTTCCTTGAGCGACAAGGTTCCATTCGTTTATGCGCGCGGAACCGCGCAAGTAGAAGACTGCTTCGAGATGTTTCAGATCGCCAGAGGATTGGACGACGACGAATTCCGGCGAGCTCCTCGCAGCTTTACTGTCATCAATACGAATTCCCCGCGTCAGCTGGACGTATCCATGGCGCAGGGTCTGGTTGATTTCGCTCGCTACGGGCAACTCGCGATCGTTACGCCCTTTTGCCTGATGGGCGCAATGGCGCCGCTTACCGTAGCGGGTGCATTGGTGCTTAGCCACGCCGAGGCGATGTCGGCGATTGCGCTTAGTCAGATCGCAAGGCCCGGAGCCCCGGTTTGCTACGGAGCGTTCATTTCGAATGTCGATATGAAATCCGGCGCCCCGGCATTCGGGACTCCCGAGCAATTCAAGGCCAACCTGGGATCGGGCCAGCTGGCTCGAAAGCTCGGTTTGCCCTGGAGGTGCTCAACAGGCGCCGCAGGAGCCGCAAGCGATGCGCAGGCCGCGAACGAAACTCAGATGGGGGCTTGGGGCGCGGTTCTTGCCGGCGCGACAGTCCTGCTCCACGGCGCGGGATGGATCGAGGGCGGCTTGACGCTGTCCTACGAGAAACTGATCACAGACTTGGAAGTCATGCAGATGTTCGGCGAGATCTGCGCCGCCACGCCTGCCGACGAAGCCGCATTGGCGATGGACGCGCTGTCGGAGGTTCCTCCAGGCGGCCATTTCTTCGGTGCGAGCCACACTATGAAAAGATTTAGGACCGCGTTTTACGAACCTATCGTCGCAGACTGGTCCAACTACGGAACCTGGAGGGAAAACGACGGCATGGACGCGAATGCTCGCGCAAATTTGATCTGGAAAAGAAAATTGGAGGAATTCGAAGCTCCTCGGGTCGACCGGGAAGGGATCGGTCACTTGGACGAATTCATTGCTCGCAGAATAGAGCAAGGCGGAGCGAATCCGGTATAGTTCGGGTAGCGACGATGCGAACAATTCCCTCCGAAACCGATTTGGAATGCTTTCCTTCGACGGATTCCCGCGAACGGTTCGAACCTGATGCCGAGCAATTCCGGGTTATAGCCGGGGAGGTCGCGACCCGCGTCGTTCGGCAGGGAAAGGGCCCCGATATACTTTGGATTCCGGGCGGAGACGCCACGGCGGAATACTGGATAGACCAGTTTCGGCTATTCGACCGCGACTACCGCTGCGTTTCCTACGACCCGCGCGGAGTCGGCGCGGCGGAATCACCTCCGCCCCCGTGGAGCATAGAAGATTTTGCATCCGACTGCGCCTGCGTAATTCGCGAGGCGTGCCGCCCGCCGGTCGTGGTCGCAGGGCTGTCAATGGGAGCATTGATTGCTCAGCAGGTTGCGGTCGACTATCCCGAGCTGGTTCGACTAGTGATCGCGATGGGCACGGCGGCGCACATTACCGGTTTCACCCGCGACTGGATGCAGGCCGAGATCGATTTCAGGAATTGCGGCGGCAGCCTTCCGCCGGTTTTTGCGGCCTGCCACTACGCCGCTTTCGCCTATCCCGCCCAGGCTCTGGCAAACGACCAGATCTGGACGCGCGTGCGCTCGGCCTATACGAAAAGATTCGGGGAAAGGGATGCCGCCATGCTTGTCGCGCAGTGGCGGGCTTGCCTGGAATTCGACTGCCGCGAGTCATTGGCGACATGCCAGGTTCCCGTTCACGCGATCGGATTTTCCGAGGACATTCAAACGCCGCCGCGCATGGTCAGGGCCGTGGCCGAATTGGCCGCGCGAGGAACCTATCATGAACTTGAAGGGATGGGTCACGTTTCTCTTTCCAGGCATCGGCCGCAGGCGGTTGCGGAACTCATTCGGAAAATTATCGAGGCGGAGCCTCCTGGCCTCGAGCATTCGCCGTAGAATTGCTCTCGGCAGTTGCGTCGAGAGTTTCGTTCGCGAGGAAAATTCGAATTGAAATCGGCCAGCCGCCGCGCTGCGGCCAGGTACGCGAATGGCCGCGAATTCTCCAAGCGGCACATCTGATCCTGATCCGAGAATCATATTAATGCCGGTGGCAATTCCGCGATTCGGAAGGCTGCGGCCATCGCCCGCCGGCAGCGATCAGGTCGGCTTCGCAAGTCTTTGCTCAATCGATCGCGCGACGATATAAGCCGAAACGGCTTCGCTAACGGCTTCCGGGCCCGTGGCGACGAGCAAGAATTGATTCCGGGAGAAATCGAATGGAACACTCCAGGCAGGATCCCAAGCCGCCTTTCGATGCGAGTTTGCTGGATGCCTTGATGGACGAGGCCGGTCTCGACTTCGTTCTGATGACGTCGAAGCATAGCGTCCAATACGCTTTCGGAGGCTACAGGTATTTTTTCCACAGCTATATGGATGCGCACGGTCTAAGCCGCTACCTTCCGTTTTTCGTCTATAAGCGAGGGAATCTCGATGCGGCGGCGTTCATTGGAAGCCCGATGGAGTCCTATGAAAACGAGCTGGGCAGTTTCTGGGTCGCCAACACCAGCTTCGAGAGCATGACGAGCACTCAGTACGCAAGCTCCGCCGCGGAGCATTTGCAAAGAATCGGCGCCGACGGCTCTTGCATCGGCGTTGAAATCGGATTTCTCCCGGCCGATGCGTATCTGGCTCTGTCGCGCTTGCTTCCCGAGGCGAGAATTGTCGACGCGACGCTGCAGGTTGAATTGCTGCGCGCCGTCAAGTCGGAAACGGAACTGGCGTATTTGAAAGCCGCATCGGACAAGGTCGTCGAATCGATTTCACGGGTTTTCGAATCCTTCGGCCCGGGTTCAACGAAGCGCGAAATCGTCGGCGCGTTGAAAGCGGAGGAACAGTCGCGGGGCCTGGATTTCGAGTACGGCCTCTGCAATTTCGGAACCGATTTCAACAGGGCGCCCTCGGACCGCGTTTGGCTGGACGGCGAAGTGTTGTGCCTGGACTCGGGAGGCAACTACAAGGGCTATATCGGGGATCTGGCCCGCATGAAATTTCCAGGCGAACCGGACGGAGAGCTGGAGGAGCTGCTTGGATTCGTCGAAGAAGTGCAGCAGGCCGCCAGGAAGCCTATTCGCGACGGCGCTCTCGGGAGGGAAATTTTCGAACGGCCGCTGGAGATGATCGGCGGGTCGCCCTGGAGCGAATATACGGAATTCCTAGCGCACGGCATGGGCATCGTCAGCCATGAACCGCCTTGGCTTACAGATGCCGGTCCAGTGCCCTACGCCGCCTACCACGCGGGAAAGCCGCTGAGGGCGGGAATGGTTCTTTCCGTAGAAACGACCATGTCGCACCCTGTCCGCGGGTTCATAAAGATCGAAGACACGATTGCCGTGACCGACGACGGCTACGAAGCGTTCGGCGACCATGGCCGGGGATGGAATTAGGCCCCTCAATGCTGCCCGGCGGGACGGCGTCGGCCTTTCGGCCTCGATTGCGTGTCAACACCTTGTTTCGGGAGCCTTTCCATTCCGCCCGGAACGATGGCCTGCGACATTCCCGGGCGTAGCCGGAATCGCGGCCGGGCGCAGAGCATCGGCGAATTTTCGCATTGCAACCGCGATGCCTTCGACCTTGATAATGCCCTGTTTGATCGGTCGAGCCGCCGGAGCGGTCGGAACCGCAGGGCGGCATCGATGGCCGCGCGGCTGATTCTTCACGGCAACAACCTGCACTGGGCCGGATTACGAACTAGAATTCATTCGCGCCGGCCTGGCAGGCGCGGCAATCAGGGAGCTGTTCCCGTCCGTCCTTCCTTGCCCGGCCTGAGGCGCAGTTCCGAAGGCGGAGAAAACGAGCGCGGCTTCCGCAGAGGATCCGACGCGCTTGCCGGCTTCCGCGGAAAGGCTAGCGCGACTCGCGTCCGGGAGCGGGACGGCTATGCGCGAGTATCGATGCCAGGGGCGGTTGCGCTGCGGAAGCCCGATTCGACGCCCGCGGAAGCCTCGGAACATTCCCGGCATCCTATGAATTCGCGGTTTGCTCGAAAGATCCGGGACTTTAGTCGGGGCGGTGAACGATGTCGGGCCGTCTGCTGCGCTCCATAACGAACCGTCCGTTCGGCAAGTCGTTGCCGTCGAGCTTCCACAGTATGTCCTTTTCGTCCAGACCGAAGGAAATCCACCTTTGCCGCAGCCGTCGACGGAGTTCGCTCTCGGGAACCTCGATCATTATCGAAAGGTCGAAAAAACGGTGAAGCCCGGACCAGGGCGCGGCGCTGCAGAGCAGATAGTTGCCCTCGGCGATTATTACTTCGGTTGATGCTTCGATGATTCGGGCGCCCGCTCGGGCTATTTCAAGATCGCGATCGAATACTGGAACCGCGACGCCCTCGGGACGGCGCTCGGACAGGCGCCTTAGCATCCAGGCTAGCCCATGCACGTCGAATGTATCGGGCGCTCCCTTCCAGGGAAGCCGTTCCATTCCGGCAAGCAGCTGGTCGTCGAAATGGAATCCGTCCATCGGAAACACTTCCGCTCTTCCGGGAGCGCCGAGATTCAGGTGCTTCGCCGCCTTCGCCGCCAAGGTGGACTTCCCGGACCCGGGGGGGCCGGCAATCGCAACAATTGTTCTTCGCCCTCGCTGCAGAGCTTCAAGGCGCCGCAGCAATTCCAACTCGTTCATAGCAGGTTCAAATCAGCCGGTACTGTCGCGCCTTGTTGCGCAGGAACGGTAGCCCCTGGTCCATGACTTCGTCGTGGCTCTCCGCAACGGGCCGCCAAACCGAAAGGCCGGAGCTGATTTCCGGCGGCAGGTTGATAAAGCTCTCCATGGCCATGCCGCCCGAGAATCCGATTGCCGCAAGAGCGCCGAAAATCTCATCCCAGTCGCAGGTGCCGGCGCCGGGCGTGCCGCGGTCGCTTTCGGAAAGATGAATGTACTGCAGGTGGTCGCGGCAATCGAGAATGCCGTTGGCGACGCCCTTCTCCTCGATATTCATATGGTAGGTGTCGAGATGGACGAACATATTGTCTGCGCCGCAGCGCTCGATCAGGTCGGCGGCCTGCCTGCCCGTATTAAGCAAATGCGTTTCGTACCTGTTTACCGGTTCGATTCCGAATTTCAAGCCGAGGGATTTCGCCTTCCGCGCCGCCGCTTCCGCCGCCTTCGCGACATTGTCGAGCTCGGACTTTGTAGGCGGGCTCCCGCTTCTTTCACCGATTCCCCCGTACGTCACGCCGGAAAGCGCTTCCGCGCCGATCCTGCTCGTCTTGTCGAGAGCTGCGGATAGAAACGCGATCGCGTCGTCGGGTCGCTTCGACGCCCAGCATGATTCGGGAAGGCCCAGGGAGCACACCGCCCTCATGGAGCTTCGTTCAAGCAGCCTGCGCGTGCCTTCCGCGTCGACGGCATCGGGATTCAGCAGCGGGATTTCGATAAAATCGACCCCGTGCCGCACGGCCTCCGCAACCGCGAGTTCCGATCCTGACGCGTCCCAGTTCATCGTCCACATGCAAGCGTGAACGCCGAGTCCATTCATATCTCTTTCCTCTTTTTCAAAAATATCCTTGCTCTTGACAGCATGTGCCTAAGCACCATGACAAGTATGAGGAATAGCCCCCAAACCGCCGTCGACAGATGCTGGTTCGCCCCAAGAAGGTTGAGCCCCGACGAAAGAACCTGCAGGATCACCAGGGCGACGGCCACCGGCGCCACGCGCCCGAAGCCGCCGAACGGGTCCACGCCTCCCAGAAAGCAGGCGAGCACCGTTACAAGCAGCAGCGCTTCGCCGTGGCCGACTCTAACCGAGTTGAACCGCGAAACCATCAATATGCCGGCGATCGCGCAAAGAACTCCCGACAAGGTGTAAATCAGCGTCAGCGTTCGCGCCGTGGGAAGCCCCGAATATTCCGAGGCGCGTATGTTTGACCCGATCATATATACGGAAAAGCCGTGGCGCGAATACTTCAGCATGACATGCCAGCCGAAGGCGACGGCGCCGAATACCAGGAGCGGAACCGGAATCCCGAGCAGGCTGCCGTGGCCGATTCTTCCCACGAATTCGGGGAAGCCGGAAATATCTCCGCCGCGCGTAAGGAATTCGCCGAGGCCGCGCAAAAAGATCATCATCGCCAGCGAGACGAGGATCGGATGCGCGCCGGTATAGGCGACGACGAGTCCCATCAAGCCGCCGGCCGTCGCCCCGACGGCCACCGCGGCGACGCATCCGACGAAAAACGCCGCGACGCCCGCTTCGGTTCCGCCCGCCTGTATAAGAACCCAGGCAAGGGTCAGCCCCGACATGTTGGCCGTAAAGATTATCGCGAGATTAAGTCCGCCCGACAGGATCGGCGCTAGCATCGCCAGCGTTAGAAGTCCCAGCACGGGGAGCTGGAACGCCATGGAGTTGAAATTGGCGACGCTCAGGAATCTCGGCGAAAATGCGGAGAAGGCGACGACTAGGCAGGCTAGGAATCCGGCAAGGGCCAGCGTTTCCGGACCCACGCGGCGCTTCAGGGCTGCGACGGCTTCGTTCATCGCCGAAGGGTCCGTCGCTTGAATGCGGCGGCGAGGGGCAGCCTCTCGAACGCGTCTCCGAGCGACAGGTTCGATGTCGAGATTGCAATCAGGATTACGCTGCCGATAATCATCTGGAACGCGAAAGGCGAAACGCCGAGCAGGTTGAGTCCGTTCTGCGTAATCGCGACGAACATGACGCCCAGAATGCAGCCAAGGATCGATCCCTTGCCGCCGCCGAGCCTCGCGCCGCCTAGCACGACGGCGGCGAGCACGTCCAGTTCCCGCCCGATCAGGGCGTTGGGCACGACCTCCTTGACGATGTTGACTTGCATCAGGCCGGCGATTCCCGCCATTAGCCCCATCCAGCCGAAGGCGACGGCCTGCATGAATGCGATGTTGACGCCGGCGCGCCTCGCGCCTTCGGGGTTGTCGCCAAAGGCGTAGATCTGCCTGCCGACATTGGTTCCTGCGATGATGACCCAGGTTGCGAACACGCACGCGGCCATCACTGCAACCGAAAGATTTAGCTCCGACCACGTGCCGTCGGCCGCCTGGTGCTCGAAAATGAAGATCCTGTCCACCCACCAACTGGGAAGGTTGTAGATGAAGCGGCCCGACGTAAAGAACATCAGAAGGCCGAAAAAGGCGTTGAAAGTCGCGATCGTAACGACGATCGAAATAATCCGGAACGAGTGTATCAGGTAGGCGTTGATAAGTCCCAGGCCGATTCCGAGCATGCCGCAGACCACGAATCCGAAGAACCAGTTGCCGCCTCCGAGCGCCCCGAAGCAATAGACCGCGACGTACTGAACGACCGAGGCCGCCACGGCGAACGAAATGTCGATGCCGCCCGAAATCAGAACGACGAGAAGCCCCACGGCCCAAATCAGATTGACCGCGTTGTTGTTGAGCAAGGCCGTGAGGTTGCCGGCGGTCAGAAAGTGCTCGGACAGTATCGAAAGGCAGACGCACATCGCCAGCAGAACGGCCAGCAGCCGAAGCTCGACCGTATAGCCCGTGACCAGTCTACGCATAGACCCGGGCCTCCAGCTGCGAAAGCGACGCCGAAGCGGGGTCGTGCTCCCAGACGATCCGCCCGTTCCGCATGTGCAGCACCCGGTCGGAATTGTAGTGCACCTCGTGGACTTCATCGGAAATCAGAAGGATGGCGATTCCCTCGTCGGCGAGCTTCCGGGCGATCCGGAATATCCCTGCGCGCGCGCCTACGTCCACGCCCACTGTCGGGCTGTCTAGAATCAGCAGCCTCGGACTGGTCGTGAGCCACTTCGCCAGAACCACGCGCTGCTGGTTGCCTCCTGACAAGGTCGATACGGCGTGGTCGGGATGGCCGATCTGAATTGCAAGCTCATCGATCCATTTCGAGACGAGCGAGCCTTGCCGCTTCGGCGAAATCAGCCCCATGAGGCCGAGTATCTTGCTCAGCACCGTTATCACGACATTGGCGGAAATGGACTGCTGCTGAATCAATCCGAGCGTAAGCCGGTCCTCGGATACATACGCGATTCCGGCGCTGATCGCGTCGCGCACGGAGCGGGGGCTGATTCTCCGGCCGTTGAGCCGCAGGGATCCCGAATCCGGCGCCGTCATCCCAATTAGCGAATGCGCCAGCTCGGTACGTCCGGCTCCAATGAGACCGATGACGCCGACGATTTCGCCGGACCTAACTTTCAGGCTCACGTCGCTGTACTCTCCCGACCGCGAAAGACCTTCGATTTCGAGGACTGGCGGATTGCCGGAGCAGTCCCTGGCAGACACTTCGCTGACGAGCTCCTGCCCGGTCATTAGGCTTCCGAGCCTGGTCTGGGTCATATCCGAAGTATCGTAGACCCCTACCAGGCGCCCGTTTCGCAGCACGGTTAGGCGCGACGAGATTTCGATGACCTCGGCCAGCCTGTGGCTGACGAAGACGACCGAAACGCCCTCGGTCGACAAGGTCTTGACGATTCGGAGCAGATTGTCGGTTTCGCTTTGAGTAAGGGACGACGTCGGCTCGTCCATGAATATCAATTTGGCGTTGGCGTGGAGCGCGCGCGCGATCGCGACGATCTGCCGCTTCGCGATCGGCAGCGAATTGAGCGATGCGCTTAGATCCAGATCGACGCGCAGCCGGTTGAGGGCTTTTTCCGCGCGGCGGTAGGACGACCCCTGCGAGAAGAATTTGGGAATCAAGCCGACCGATTCGTCGAAGGCGATATTCTCGGCGACGGTCATATGCGGAAACAGGGCGAGATCCTGCCAAATCACCGAGATTCCGAGAGTGCGGGCCTGGGCGGGGGTGATGCTGGCATGCCGCTCGCCGAAAACCTCGATTTCGGTTCCCGAATCGGGCGAGTAAACGCCGGTTACGATTTTGATCAGCGTGCTTTTGCCGCAGCCGTTCTCGCCGGCGAGGCAGTGGATCTCGCCGATGCGGACGCTGAAGGATACGTCTTCCAAGGCCTGCACGCCTTCGAATGCCTTGTTGACGTTGCGGAGCATAAGGGCCCAGCCGGAGACGCCGCTTTCGCTCTCCGGCGCCTCCCCCGCGGCCGACGCGGTCATGGACAATCCGCCAATTCCGCCGCTGCCGGCGCGACCTGCTCCGGCAATCGGATGCTTCCCAACGGCACGTCCTCGTTCAAATGGCGGCGCGGGAGCGAGCGCGCTCGGCCCCGCGCCTTTCGGTTGGGCCTCTAAAGACCCATGTCCGCGAGCGCGTCAACGGTGTCGACGTTGAGCTCGAGAAGATTGTCGGTGATAATGTTGCGGGTGGCCGCGTCAGGGCTGACCTCGCCCAGGCCTTCGATCATGGTGCCGTCTTCGATCATCGCGCCGTCCACGAGCATCTTGCCCATGGTTACGAATACGCGTCCGGCCTCGTGCGGATTCCACATGAACCCGCCCGACAGCACGCCGTCGTGCACGAGCTGGCGACCTTGTCCGGGCGAGAAGGGTCCGAGCACGTGGATTTCGCCGGTCTTCCTGCGTTCCTGCACCGCGCGTCCCGCGCCGATCGGCCCTTGGCTGCCGAAGGCCAGGAATCCTTTGAGGCCCGGATTCGCGGCGATCAGGTCCAGAGCCGTCGTTCTGCTGTCGTCAACGCTTTCCGCGACGCCGTATCGTTCGCCGATGAGTTCGATTTCAGGGTGGTTCTCGGCCAGCCAGGCGATGGCGGCGTCGGCCCATGCGTTGTGGAGCGGCACCGTAAGCGAACCGACGTACACCGCGTACTGTCCGGATCCGCCGATTTTCTCGGCGAGCAGCATCGCGTGGGCTTCGCCGAATCCGGTCGACGATGCGAGTTCGAAGTTCCAGTCGACGTTCATTAGGCCGGGGCCTTCGTGGGCGACGACCTTGATTCCGGCGTCGCGCGCTTTCTGCAGTACCGGTTCGAGCGCGGTTTCGTCGTTCGGGACGACGCCGATCACATCAACGCCCTGAGCAATGAGATCTTCGATCGCGCGCACCTGAAGAGCCGGGTCGGCCGAGGTCGGGCCGACCATCCATGCATCCATGCCGATTTCCGCCGCGCGTTCCTTGATACCGTTTTCCATGGCGTTGAACCAAGGTATTCCGCCGATTTTAACAACTACTCCCATAGTCGGCGCCTGACTCCACGCCGTTGCGGCGAAGCTCGCGGAAACGGCGAGCGATGCCAAGGTTAACAAGAATTTTTTCATATTTCCTCCTTCCCGCTCGAGATCGCGGCGATTCGCGATTCGGCGGAATTTTGAGTTTACGGGGCGCCCTCAAACTTCACTCGTCCCGGCAAAGCGCATTGCAGCGGCGTGTCCTTGTCGGCGCAGCGCTTGTTCGGAAGCTTAGCCTTAAGATCGAGAACTTCCCCATTTACTTGCGCGCCAATGCGCGACTCGCGGTTTTTAGACCAGAGATCACGGAATTCGCAAGAGCAACTTGTCTCTGGGTGTATCTCAAACTTGTTGAAAAGCGATGCAAGAAAGTATTCCTATAGCAGCGCGCCTCTTTATGAATTGGAAGGTCGGAAACTCACATTCGACCCAATCAACCATTTTGGGCTACACCCCTTGTCTCTTCGAGCGCGAGTCAAATTTCGTGATCGAGCCGCTCGCCGCCGGAACAGTCCGTAACCCTGGTGCTCGGCTTGCAGCATCGATTCGACATCTCGCCATCCGCTTGAATTTCAATCCGCGCCCTGTTTCCTCGGCTTCTCGATTTCAAGCGGCGAAAAAGCGCCCGCGCCGCGCGCGGCGGTCGGGCAAAATCCGGATTAGCGTCGCGCTCGCCGCCGGATCGATCGCATCGGTCGTCTCGGCATCGATTGGCCCGAGGCTGGAATTCAAACGAGAATCCGCCTGAGACGCCTCCGCAGCGCGGGAAGCAGTTCGGCTTCAAACCACGGATTGCGCTTGAGCCATCCATTGTTGCGCCAGCTGGGATGGGGAAGGGGGTAGGCGGAGGGGGCGAATTCCTCCCAATCGGCCACGGTCGCCGAAACGGACCGCGCCCGCGAGCCTAGGTGCCACTTCTGCGCATAGGCGCCTACGAGAAGCGAAGTTTCAATGGATTCGAGACGCTGCAATATTCGGTCTCGCCACGTTTTTGCGCAAATTAGCGGAGGCGGCAGGTCGCCGCCGTTCCCGTCGTAGCCCGGAAAACAAAAGGCCATGGGAAGGATCGCGATTCGATCCCTGTCGTAGAACAATTCTTCCGTAACGCCCATCCAATTTCGGAGCCGGACTCCCGACGGGTCGGAAAAAGGAATGCCGCTCTTATGCACGCGGATTCCGGGAGCCTGCCCGGCTATCAGGATGCGCGCATTCGGCGAGCACCAGAATACCGGGTTCGGATCATGCGCTGTCGCTGTTGCCCTGAATTTGGCTTCGCAAATTCTGCATGCGCGAACCGACGATTCGATGGACATGAAGAATTCGCCGGAATCGAAGGTCACGCGATAGTCCGCCATTGCCGGCTCCGACTCGCTTGCAGCCCGGGCGATCCCGCCGAGTTCCACGCAATATCGGCTGTTTCGCCGATAGCATGGCACGGGAAGAAAAAAGTCGCAATCGGTCCGGCGGATACCGGTGAAAATTCCTTATGGCGACAAATGATTTTCAATTTTTTAAGGATTTTCGCCGCGAATCGGAATGATTCGCGCCGTTTGAAGCCTTTTCCGGAGCCTCCGAAAGTTGAAAAGTTTTCCGCATCAAGGCGGAGAAAAATTGAATTTTCGGCGATGGCGCCCCGCTGAAGTTTCCCGGTCTGCGCCTATTCTTGGCCGAATGCAGAAACCGGAGGCTTCGCGATGCCGGGCAATGGAAACGGATCGTCGTCGGCGCATTCCGAGGCGGACGGCAGCGAAAAAAACATCGAATTCAGCGACACGCGACTGCTCGATGAAGAATTCGGAACTATCGGCAATGCCGATAGTTCGGACGACGTTGCTGAGGGCGGCCCGGATTCGCGCCAAAATAATTTGAGTGAAGCCGAAATCAAAGCCATTTTCCAGGACGACCTGGATTATGAATTCCAGAATTGGCCCGATGAGGATGAGTTCAAAGACGAATCAAAGCAAGATAGCCGTCCGGATGTTAGCGATCCGATTCAAGTCGACAAGATAGCCGCCGGCCAAAGTGATGCCGCGCGGTTGCATGGCGGCAGGGAGCGCGACAGCGGCATTTCGGAGAATTCCGCGCCGGCGGCAAATGCCGAGACCGGCGAGTCCTCACGTGGCAAGGATGCCGAAATCGAACCGGGAGCAGGCGACGAAAGCTCGGCCTTTGGCGAGTCCGGCGAGCGAATCCCGAGCAAATCGCGCATCCGCGAAATCTTTGGCAGCCGTTCTGCATTGATATATGCCGCTATCGCTTTCGTGCTGGTGGTCGGCGCGTTTCAGGCCGTTAAATTTTCGGGCATTGGCCTTGGTCTGAGCGAGCTTGGCAGCCAAGCGTCGAATTTAGGCGCGGCAATTCGAATATTCTCCGACGGCGCCGAAAACCAAGCGGCGCCGCTCGATACGGCATCGCGAATCCAGGATGGCGGGTCTTTTCAGAAACCCAATCAAACGCGCACTGACCAAACGTCCTCGCTAGCCGGGCAGCTTCCGGGCAATCGAGACGAAAATTCCGGCGGCGGCCGAGGACGAAGCAATATTCTGTTCTATGCCGAAAATGGCACTTATCGCTCCGATCCTATCGATGCTGGCGATATGGCGGCGTGGAACGCCATGCAGTCCGGCGAAAGCCGCCTGGCTCACAGCTTCGGAAGGCTATGGGGCGAGCAAGGTCGGCAGTCGCTCGCGGAAACCATTATCCGCGACGGGCCGTCCGGTCATCGGGACGTAAAGGCAAGGGTGCAGGATCAGCCTGGCGGGTCGGAGCCGGCGGCGCGTGATCCGGAATCTTTCGCTTCGCAGGATATTGGCGGCTCGGGGAAACAAAGACTTGCAAGCAATACGGCTGGCGCGTCCCGGATTTATTCGCGCGATGCTCACGGAAACCGGCTGGTCGGGGTTGAATCGGATATCGGGGCTACGAGCGAATTCGACGAATATGCTACTATCGCATATCCGCAATTGAGAGAGTTGGAAGGCAGGCTTTTGCTTGTCGAGGAAATTCTGGCGAAACGTAGCCGCGAAGGCGACGGCAATTCCGATATCCGCAGCGCGCCCGTAACGGCGGGCGATGCAGTCGAGGCGAACCGCGCGGAGATTGAATTGGCGATGCAATCCTTGCAGCTTTTAAGCGGTAAAGACGGAACGGTTGCGCAACTTGAAAATTCTATCGCGAGACTCGAGGAGAGGTCGGACAATTTAGCCATTGACATGGTTGCCTTGGCAGAAATTGCGGCGACTGGACGCGCCAGCGAAAAATTTTCGCTTGGTGCAGGAAACGAGCCGCCTGCCGAGCAATTAGGGTTTCAATCGGGAGCGGGCGGTCTTGTATACGACCACAGCCCGGTTCGCTTTCTGAGCGACGATTTCGCTGCGGACAACGAAACTGCAGTTCGTTCCAATCGTCGGGATGGATCCGGCTATGCGTATAGCGTTTCATCGGAAACCCAAGAATTCGGCATAGGCGCCGAGATGCTATCGCCGGGCGATCGCTTGGCATCGGTTGGCACGATTTTGGAAACAATCAAGGACAAGGACGGGGGACTGCTTATCGTAGCCAGTTACGGAGCCTTCTACGTCGAGCCCGAATAGATTTTCGCAGCCGACTACTTTTTCGTTCCGCTCGGGAATTAGAAACGAAAAAACAACTAGTACTATGTCAAAATTGAAATAGCGGATATGCGGCCCTATTCAAGGCTCACATTTCCCGAAACCCGTAGCATGCTTCTGACTACAGAAATAAACAACCGGTGCGGACGAGGATTCCGGAGGCTTGAGCAGGGCTCCGACGACTCGATTTTATTCACGAAACGATTCCGGCCGACCGGGCACGGAGGGAATGCAGGCCATGGAGATCGCGGGCAGGAAGAAGTATCGCGTGAAGCTGGAGAGCGAGGAGCGCGCCGCGCTCAGATCGGTTGTTGACGGACAGGGATCGAAGGAGCGCCGCCGCCGCACCCATATCCTGCTCCTTGCGGACGAGAACGGCAAGGACGGAGCCCTGGCGGATGCGAGTATCGCTTCGGTACTCGACACTGCCGTCGGGACCGTTGAGCGCGTGCGCCGCCGCTGCGTCCTAGACGGCCTCGAAGCCGCCCTGGGTCGCCGCCCGCAGACGAAACGCAAGCCGCGCAAGCTGGACGGCTAGGGCGAGCCGAAGGTGACGATGCTGGCCTGCTCTGCGCCGCCGGACGGATGCGCCCGCTGGACGCTGAACCTGCTCGGCGAGCGGCTGGTGGAGCTGGAGGTCGTGGTTAGCATCTCGCATAAGACAGTCCGCCAGGCTTATGGAGGTGATGAGGGCCCGCCGCAGCCGCTGGAAGATTGAGAACGAGACTTTCAATACCCTGAAGTCATTCGACAATCTGGAGCACAGCTACAGGCACGGGAAGACCTGGCTGGGCTCGCTGATTCCCGCGATCATGCTTCTGGAATATCTCGTGGAGAACGTCCTGAACCTCTTCTGCCCGGTGCACCGGGCGGTGCGGGTGACCTTCCATGCGCGGACCGAGATGTGGAAAATCATGTGCGCCTTCATTCTCACCGGCCACCCTAGGAGGCTGGGAGGCCCTCTTGCGCAAAGTGGTCCCGAGGCTGTTCTGGCAGCGGGATGCGCCCGCCCCCGCAGCGTAGGCGCAATCCGCATCCATTTGGCGGCGTCCTGGCTCGAGGCCGCTTGCGGGAGCGCTGCGCGCGCCCGACGCCGAAAGGCTGCGCCAAGGCGATGCGGGCGGTGAAAATGCGTCGACAAGGACGCCCGCGGGACGGAGTCTGAGGCAGATTCGGCAGCGGAAGTGAGCGACCCGGCCGAAAACAGGTAACCGGCTTGCAAAAATTGCGAACGGCAGGCCAAATGTTCGCCTAGCGGGAATTCCTGTATTGACATAACAAGGCCCAACAATTACTCGCATTCGTTCATTACACATTGGGGGACGGCATGAAGATCGGTATCTTGCCTTTGATTCTGGCATTGTTTGTAACGCTGAGTGCTTGTGGAAATACTATTTCACCGGTTACGGACAGAAATTCTCAGCTTACGCAAGGAAACGTTCAATTAACACTTGTAAGTGGCAAGACTACAAAGGCGGAGGTGCTAGAGAAATTTGGTGCTCCGAACGTGACAACGCGTGATGGACAGGGATTTGAAACATGGACTTATCAGAGGGCGGGGCAAGTAAATCAGTCAAGTTCGAGCCAGGCCAGCATCAATCTTTTGCTCTTGGGAGCTTCATCTAACTCCTCGGGATTTGAAACAAGTTCGAGAATGATTACTCTAATCATCAAATTTGACAATAACGACATTGTTGTCGATTTCAGAAGCCGCACATCTGATTTCTGATCCCAAAATAAATCAAATCGGTCTAACTAACCACTCAAGGAAAAATGATGAAAAAGTTATTTTCTTTGCTCTTTGTAACTTTATTGCTTTCCGGTTGCTTCAATAACGAGCCAACGCTGACACCGCTTGAAATACAATCCATGCAGTCTCGATCATATGAGGCAGACCAGGGAGTGGTTTTCGCTAGTGTTGTTTCGGTCTTTCAGGATTTGGGTTACGTGATCAAGGACGCGGATGCCACTTCGGGATTTATTTCGGCTGAAAGCAGTACAAAGAGTGATGCCGCTACGCAAATTTTCCTGGGCATCGCAAAAATGGAACAGACCTTGGCTACTGCATACGTCGAGCCGATTGGAAACAGGACATCGGTCAGAGTCAATTTTGTTGAATCCATTCGGTCATCGTCAACCTACGGTCAATCCGACCGAGAGGATAGACCAATTCTCGATGTCAATCTTTACCAAAACGCCTTTGAGCGCATCGAAAATGCGATCTTCATTCGGTCTTGAATTCGTCAATAAATAGCTTTTTCAAAAATGCGTGTTTAGGTTTTCCTGGATTTTGAGAAAAAGCATCCAGCGAGTTCGTTCAAGCGATAAATTTTAGATTGATGTTGTGTTCAGCAGAAACGGTAGTCACTCGAACTAATTCATTTCGCGATTGCAACCCTGCATTAGTGGATATTTGACGCTTCGACCCGAAGCTTCTCGGAGTAACCGCCGATCCTGTGTGCAGACCGAGAATCCCGGCGAGATTATTGGCCATTTGAGCGCATAGATTCCGATTTGTTCGGCGTCGGAAGCGAAATCCAGAGATTCCGGCTTGCGATTCCAAGATTCAGCGTCGGAACAAAACCAAAATAGGGAGATCGAAGTGGCGGTCGAACCGATATTCGAATTCACTTCGATTGCGTTGGGCGAATTCGCCTTCAGTGATTAACGGGTTCCTCTGCACAAAGGTACATGAAGTGCTGGGATTTCAGGGAACGATAGATTGTTGACGGGCTGACGCTGAAGAACTCCGCGGTCCGTCCAACTTGCATGGACCGCAACGTGATGACATTCTACCAATATGACAGAATTCTTGGATGTAAGCCGATGGCGACGATCTTAGTGAGGCTACTCGACGACGACGTGGCGGATCGTCTCAAACGGCGCGCCTCGTCGAACAACCGCTCCATGGCGGGCGAGGTGCGCCACGTCCTGAAGTGCGCCGCCTAAGACGACATGGCGGCGAAGCGCGCCGCGTTCTTGGCGGCATCGGACCGGCTGCGGGCGAAGACCAGAGGCCGCAAGCAAACCCCGGCGGAAGTCCTGATCCGAGAGGACCGTGACTGCGGTCATCGCGACGACTTCTGATGCGTTTCGTTGTCGATGCGAGCGTGGCGGTCAAGCTGCTTGTCGACAATCCCGATTCGGATGCCGCGCGGGAACTGGTGGCGAGCGGCCGGGAGCTGAACGCGCCGCGCCTGATGGCTTCCGAAGTTGCCAATGCGCTGTGGCTCAAGGCGCGGCAGGGCCAGATCGAGTACGCCGATGCGGGCGCCGCCATGGCTTTGCTGCCCGACATGCCGCTGCGCTGGAACGACGACGAGACCGTCAACGCGGACGCGGTCCGTCTGACGCTGGCCCTCGACCACCCGGTTTACGACTGCGTGTATCTCGCGCTTGCGCACCGCATCGGCACGACGGTGGTAATGGCGGACCGGCGATTCGTGACGGCCGTTGCGCCGACCGAGCATGGCGAGGCCGTGATGACGCTGGCCGACTACGCGGGAAAGCATCAGCCTAGCCGATGAATGCAAATGGCGAAGAGGCCTGACGCAGTTTTTTTCGCCGCCTCCCGCAAACGACCCCTTCACTGCCCGAAATCGAGGCTCGGCGAAGGAGACGGCTTCGGCCTGAATTGCGCGCCGCGCTCGTCGCGGTGCTCGCTTCGCTCGCCCTAGCTGGCTGCGGGAATCGCCTCGGCTCAGTCCCCGGCGTCGATTCCCCGAACATCGATGCTGCCGATTCGGCCGTCCCGACCGCCCGGGGCGGCCTTTGGTCTCACACCCGACGCACCGATGGTGCCTTTTTCGCCAGTGCCCGCCTTCGCATGAACGGACAGAAAGCCCCGTAGCTAGTGCTTGGCTGAAAACGCCCACTTTTTTTCCGCCGAAGCATGCAATTTTGATCCTGACTAATTCAGTCGGTTTTACTTCGACGGCTCTTTCGGCGATTCTGCGGCGGTTGTCGCCGATTCGCGGCCTTGCGGGTCGGAACTCCGCAGTCCGGGCAATAGGCCGCCGCCCGTCGCTGTTCCGGGGTCGGCACTGCCATGATAAGGGGGCTCCGGGTCAGGCGGCGAGCCGGATCCCGCGCTTGCGAAGGCGATCGAGGCGCTTGCGCTCCCGCCTCTGCGCGATCAGGCTGATCCGGTGCAGGTTCGCCGCTAGGATGGACAGCCCGACCGTCCGCTAGAAGCCGACGGCGACCCGCGTACGGACCCGGTCCAGGCCGAGCTGCTCAAGATTGCTGATCGCCGATTCAACCGCGGGATGGCGCCGACGAGCCTTCGGGAAGGTCGGCTCGGCCTCGCGCCGCCGCTCCGCGGTGCTCGGACGCCCTTTTTTCGGAAGCTCCGCCGTCTCCAGAAGCTCGTAGGCCGCGTCCTTCCAGTCTTTAGCGAAGGTGACGGCGCGGTAGCGAACCTCATTGTTCCACGACAGGCGCACGGCCTACAACGCTTCCTGGACGAAGTAGTCTTCGTCGATCCGCTTGATCTCGTGACGGACGCGCGTTCGCACGCCGACTCCGTGCCGGACCATCAAGCGTGCGAGTTCCGCACCGTCGATCAGAACGATCCGCTTCGGACTCCGCGCTACGTAGTCTTTTGCGGCGTTCGTGAATCCGGAAGTAGTTACGAACACGCCCTTGGTCGTGCCTGCGGCGTCGATCGCGCCCGCGAAGTTGCGCAGGTCGCCTTCGCCCACGGAGTTGCCTACCGCGTATTTCTTCGCCTGCACATAAACCTCGTCCAGGCCGAGAGCGTCCTCCCGGATGGTTCCGTCGATTCCGCCGTCGCCCGAACGTCCCGTTATGCGGCCCATCGTGGCATCGCCGCCGCCATAGCCCATCGCGATGAGCAAATCGACGACCACGCGTTCGAGAAACGCAGGCGCGGCATCGCGAACCCGATGCAGCACATCGGCTTCCAGAGCGCCGCTCAACTGTCGGGCGGCCCGGTCCAGTGCTTCCTCTGGCGTGTCCGAGATTTCTTCGTTTCGCTTGGATGCCACATCCTTGCCGGAATGAGGGGCGTTCGCCCGTTGCCACCACTCTGCGAAATCCGGGTACTCTCTAATCAGGTTCATGTCGATGCGCGAAGGCGCGTCAGACAACAAGCGTTCGCCTTCGTCCGTGAGCCGATAGACACCGCGACGGACCCGCGCCAGTAGCCCGGCGCGTTCCATGTAGATCACCGCCCAACTCACACGGTTCACGAACACTGCCTGCCGACCGCTCGGGAGCATTTCCCGGACGTCTTCCGCCGTGAGTCCCTCGGCATCGGCGATACGCTCGCGGACTTCTGAAAGTGACGGCTCCCCACCGCCGGCAAACGCCTTGAGGGCAGGGAGCATCAGCGACTGGAAATCAGGGACCGGCATCGGCCACTGCGCCCGTTGCCGCCGACCGCCGAGGCATCACACACTTCGCGATCTCGCGGCCCGCCGCGATCTCCGCTTGGCGAAGCTCCCAGGTCTTTTGAAGGTTCAGCCAGAGTTGCGGCGTCGCCCCGAAGTAGCGCCCGGGTCGCAGCGCCGTGTCCGCGCTCACGCCCCGCTGGCCGTTCAGGATCATTGTCACCCGGTTCACCGGCACGCCCAGCGCCTTCGACAGCGCATTGGCCGACAGCCCGAGTTCGTCGAGTTCGCTGCGCAGGACCTCGCCGGGATGCACCGGCTTCATTCCGTTCCTAGTGTTCAAGTCAAATCTCACTCAGTTATAATCCGCAATCTCCAGGTCGCACGGGCCTTCGTCCGTCCAACGAAAACAGACGCGCCATTGCGCATTAATCCAGACGCTGTACTGCCCGGCGCGTCGGGCTTCGCGGATGCGTCGCCTCTTATAGCCGGAACACGATGCGCTTGAGCCGTGGCACCGGACCCACAGGCACCCGTGCGGGATTGTCCCGCTCGTGCAGCGCCCGCAGTCCCTTGTGCCTGATCCTCCATGCTACACTGTATGTCCACGCCTTCGAGCAGGCGATTTAGCGTCGTCTATTTTTGGATCCCGTCTTTCGAAGTCTCTCCAGCGATGCCGCAGTGCCGTCGTGAAACGAGTTGAACCATCTGTCCCAGGGCATTTCGGACGTACCGTAATTGCAATCGAAAAACCTGTGATGAAGCTGATGAAAGAAATCGCCGAGTTCCATCCTCTTCTTGTCCTTGAGGACTAGGCCGTCGAAACCGGAATGCGAAAACGCGGGGTCCAGCGCTTGAATATAAAGATGAAACATGACGTGGACCGGATGTGAAGCGACAACAGCATGAATCAATATGGACGAAAAATAGATAATGTGCTCCACGGGGTGCATGGAAATCCCGGACCATGGTCCCACGTTGATGTTCCGATGGTGTACGGAGTGCGCTAGTCGATACAGAGGCGGCCAGTGCAATGCTCGGTGTATCCAATAAAAATAAAGCGAAGACCAGATAGGTATCAGCAGAAACCAGGCCACGAACCAAACTGGATTCTGAATGAATGTCAAGGTTGGAACGAAGCTGTTGGCGGCTGCCCAATAGTAGACGGCTTCATAGGCGGTCCAAAACGCTACGCCGCTGGCCAGGCTCCAGAACATGTTGTCGTAAACCTGATTTCGGAACGCGAACCGCCTGTTTTCCTTCGCAAGATCGCGAGGGTCGTATTTTAGGTTGCTTCCCTGTTTCCGAAACGAGTACAGGTAGATGTGTAGTCCGCCGGCAATGAGCGACAAGAACAACAGATTGCGGATGTAGATTTGCAGGATCCAGCCAAAAGCAAAAGTTTTCATTTCCTCGGCATCGGGCTGCAAGAACTCCCAGACAGCGAATGCCAAGGCGAATTCCAGTACCATTGCTGAAATCGCGAGCCACTCGGAGGACAGCCACTTCAAAGCCGCAAGCGGCCTCGGCGGCCAGGAGAACACTGGTGAAGTTGGAATAGGAAGGTCGGGATTCCAGTTCCATTCCCGAGCTTGCCCGGCTGGAATTCCCTGCTCGGGATTGTCGATCTTCGCTGTCATTTTCGGCCTCGCCGCAGAATCATGACGATTCGGCGCAATCTACGATACAATTGATGCATTACAAGTTTTTTTTCCGACAAATTTGACCGGATTCGAAGATGCGCGAAGGTATTGCCGAAAAGACTGGGAAACTCGCGATTTCGAACCAGCGCCTGCGCGGCAACCGGCGGACGCTGGCGCTTGGATCCGTCTCGCGATCTTGTGTTCGCAGATCGATTTCTCAAAGTGACAATGAGAAAATTTTCCAAATGGGTGCGGGTCGAATTTCGTGTAGACGGCGCAATGGCGTTACGATCGATGCCGCAAGCTGAACAATCGAATTGGGGGCTTTTTTCAGTGGCGAGAGACGGCTTGCCTACGAAATTTGATCAGCCCACATTTGGACTCGTATGTACAAGCTCAAGGGTGATTCAACGTGAGTTATCCACCGCAGTTAATTCCGATAGCTCGATGGCTTCCGGATTTTTTACGCCGCCGCTCTCACTTCAGTCGCGCGATTTAGCGGCTTGGCTGCGATCATCTCGGCGGCATTGCCCTGTAGAGCGGTTTGCAAGGAGGCGCGAGGGCCGCATCCGCGATAGTCGGCAGACTCGCAGTAGCTGGCGATTCGGCAAATGGCGGAGTATCTTGCCGGCTGGAAGCGGCCGGAGGCTTTCTGTTCGTCTCGAACCGTTCGAATGCCGAGCTTCGCTCAAAATTGCGAAATCGCCGCGTCGGGAATTCGGGCGAGAAGCGGCAATTCGGATTCGCGGCGGGCGGGGCCTGCGTGGATTTTTGTATCCGGCCTAGTGGCGCGGAAGCGCTCTCGCCGGATAATGCGTTGCGCGCCGCGGATTCGACATTCGCCTAGTCGTTCAGCGTTCGCCCGTCCGCCCCGAATTGATGCACTCGGTTTGCCGGCAGCGTCAAATTCAGCGAGTCGCCCGGCTCGCGCTCGAACTCTCCATCGGTCTTTACAACTATTTGCGCGCCGTCGTCGGTCGATAGATAGAGAAAGCATTCGCCGCCTAGCTGCTCTTTTACTCGAATTGTCGCGTTTAGGCCCGTTTCGCCAATCACGATATGCTCCGGGCGAATTCCTACTTTGGCCGCGCTCCCCGATGCCTTGGCCGCCTGTCCCATCGAGCTCTCGGCCCCGAGTATGTTCATCGACGGCGAGCCTATGAATCCCTCTACGAATTCCGTGGCCGGCCTGTGAAAGAGTTCCATCGGGCTTCCCACCTGTTCCACGCGGCCGCCGTTGAGCACCACGACCGCCCCGAACTCGAAATCACGTCGGTAATGGGCGCGCTAACCAAGCGCTCGGAGGTCAACACCTATGAAATCACAACTCAATTGGCCGACCTATGCAATGCCTCCCAAAGCTATTTTACGGCGCCTATCTACGTGTCGACGGCGGAAAGCCGCGAAATCCTGCTTCGGCAGCCGGAATTCCGCCGGTCGATCGAGAATATCCGGTCGGCGGACGGGCTTGCGCTGGCGGCGGGCGACATGCGAGGGTCGTTGCTGCTGGCCGACGGACTGCCAGAGAACGTGGAGGTCGAAGACTTGATCGCCGGCGGCGCGGTCGGCGACATATTGGGGTATTTCCTGGATGCCTCCGGCGAGCCGATCGATCATCCGATCAATTCGCGGGTTCTTGGAATCGACCTCGGCGACCTCGACGACCTGCCGAACGTTATCGTTGCGGCCGGCGGCATCAGCAAGGCGCCGATTATCCATGCGATTCTAAAAAGAGGATGCGTGAACCATATCGTTACCGACGAGCGTACGGCCTGCGCGCTCGAGGAGCGCAGCCGGTGAAAATGCCATCCGGCGATATTGATGCATTCCCGACAAGCCTCGCGCCCGCGCGAACAGGGGCGTAATCGGCCCGGCCGCCGCTCGCGACTTCAACTGCTGCCACTGGACCGGCCGAATTTCGCTCGCCGGGAGTTCCAGGACATGACCGTCCTCGATGTGCCGGCGGCATGCCGGGCGAACGCAATCGCCGCAGCGCTCGCAAGGCGTTCGGCGGCGAGCATTGGATGGATGCCGGGCTCTGCGATCGCAGCCGCTGCGAGACTCCGCGCGGGTGCGGCTGCAGTCGCCGAAGGCGCCTCTGCTGAAGGTCCGGCTGTTGTCCTGAATGCTTGACCGGTTGCGGAACAATCTTTACACCCTGCCCATCGCGCGGGCGAGCGAACGTCGCGGCGGCCGGGATGCTAGCGGGAGCAACTGCTCGGGCAAGGGCGCCGCGTTGAAACAGATTGCGAGCTAATTCGCCTAAGAGGAGGCAACGGCAATGTGCGGGATCGTGGGCTTGTTTCTCAAGCGCCCGGATATGCGCTCAGAACTTGGCGGCATGTTCGCCCCGATGCTAATTGAAATGACGGACCGAGGGCCCGACAGCGCAGGCGTCGCGGTCTATCGCGGAGGCGAAAGCGGACGGACTAAGATAACGGCGTTCCATCCTCGACGCGAATTCGACTGGCGAGGCTTCGCGAGCGGCCAGCCGTCGCTCGGCGAGCGCGCGGATATTAAAGTCGTCGGCTCGCATGCCGTCATCACGACCGATTCGGATTCCGTCGAAATCGATCGCCTGGAAGCAGCCGATCCCGACCTGCAGATCATGAGCGTCGGCCAATCGATCGAAATCTACAAGGAGACGGGCCTTCCCACGGAAATCGCCGCAGATTTCAACGTCGCGGGAATGGACGGCTCGCACGCTGTCGGCCACACCCGCATGGCGACCGAAAGCGCCGTTACGACCGCGGGGTCTCATCCGTTTTCGACCGGGCCGGACTTTTGCCTCGTGCACAACGGCTCCCTTTCGAATCACAATCGGCTCCGGGATTTGCTCAGGAGGAGGGACGGCATAGACTTCAAGACCGAGAACGACACCGAGGTCGCGGCGGCCTACATCTCGAGCAGGCTGGGCGCGGGGCGAAGCCTGAAGTCGACGCTGGAGGACTGCGTCGGGGAATTGGATGGATTCTATACCTTCGTGGTCGGCACCAGGAGCGGCTTCGCCGTCCTGAGGGATCCGTTCGCCTGCAAGCCGGCAGTGCTCGCCGAGACCGGCGAATTCGTCGCATTCGCGTCCGAATACAGGGCGCTTGCCTCGCTCCCGAAAATAGAGAGCGCGGAAGTTTGGGAGCCCGAACCGGCCGTCGTTTACAACTGGGAGAATTCCGCGTGAATTCGGCGAATTCCAACGCCGTCCGCATCGACCTCGGCCGACATTCGCTTCGCGATGCGAACGCGTCGCTTCAAGGCAGGAACGGAAGCGGCGAAAGCGGCTACTTCAGGGTTGTCAATCCGGGCGGCGCGCATGCTATCGCCTGCGGCCTCGACGCGCCTGTCGAAGTCGATATCATGGGCCATGCCGGATATTTCTGCGCCGGCATGAACAAGCTGGCGCGAATCCGAGTGGCCGGAAACGCCGGGCAGGGCATCGCCGAAAACATGATGTCGGGACTGGTGCGGGTTGAGGGCGATGTCAGCCAGTGCGCGGGCGCGACGGCGCACGGGGGGCTGCTGGTCGTCGGCGGAAACGCCGCCGCGCGGTGCGGAATTTCGCTCAAGGGCGGGGATATAGTCGTAAAGGGCAATGTCGGCCACATGAGCATGTTCATGGCTCAGGCCGGGCGGCTCGTCGTGCTGGGCGACGCGGGAGACTCGCTCGGAGATTCAATCTACGAGGCCCGCATTTACGTTCGAGGCGGAATCGGGACGCTCGGCGCGGACTGCGTGGAGAAGCCGGTTGAATCCATCCACTTGGCCGAGCTTAGAAAGCTGCTGGACCAGGCCGGATGCGAAGACGTTGATGCAGGAGATTTCCGAAGATTCGGGTCAGGGCGCAATCTCTACAATTTCAAAGCGGAAAACCTGGACGATTACTGAGGCGGCAATGACTGGCGAAAACTGGAGCCTGCGGGAATCGAGCACCTTCGACCGCAACTCGATAGACTACATAAGAAACGCCGCCGCGACCGGCCTTTACCGTATCAGGGGATTCGGAGCGAAGCGGCGCGTTCCGAATTTCGACGACCTGCTTATGAAGGGGGCGTCGATGTCGCGCTACCCGCTCGAAGGGTATCGGGAGAGATGCGGCACGGACGTTGTTCTCGGCGCCAGGCACGCGTCGAAGCCCGTAAAGCTGAAAATTCCGGTTACGATCGCGGGCATGAGTTTCGGCTCGCTCTCCGCGAACGCCAAGGAGGCGCTGGGCCGCGGCGCCAGCGAGGCCGGAACCTCGACGACGACCGGGGACGGGGGGATGACCGGCGAGGAGCGGGAGCATTCCAAGACGCTCGTCTACCAGTACCTGCCGTCGCGCTACGGCATGAATCCCGACGACCTTCGAAGGGCGGATGCGATTGAAGTCGTCGTGGGCCAGGGGGCGAAGCCGGGCGGCGGCGGCATGCTTCTCGGCCAGAAGATCACCAGCCGGGTCGCCGAAATGCGCTGCCTGCCGGAAGGCATCGACCAGCGCTCCGCGTGCCGCCATCCGGACTGGACCGGGCCGGACGACCTGGCGATCAAGATTCTCGAATTGCGGGAAATCACGGGATGGGAAAAGCCGATATACGTTAAATGCGGCGCCGCGCGCCCCTACTACGATACGGCGCTTTCGATCAAGGCCGGCGCCGATGTCGTCGTCATCGACGGCATGCAGGGCGGAACCGCCGCGACCCAGGAAGTGTTCATAGAGCATGTCGGTCAGCCTACGCTCGTTGCCGTCAAGGAAGCGGTTCAGGCCCTTTGCGACTTCGGCATGCATCGAAAGGTTCAGCTGGTGGTGGGAGGCGGAATTCGCTCGGGAGCCGATGTCGCCAAGGCGCTTGCCCTCGGAGCGGACGCGGTCTCGATCGGAACGGCCGCCCTGGTCGCGATCGGCGACCAGGATCCGGCGCTGGACGACGAATACCGAAAGCTTGGCTCGGCGCCTGGCTTCTGGGAGGACTATCAGGACGGCAGCGACCCGGCGGGCATCACGACGCAGGATCCGGAGCTGTCGTCCCGCCTGGATCCGATTCTGGCCGGCAGGAAGCTAGCCAACTACCTTCGCGTTCTCGCGATGGAGGCCCAAACATTGGCTCGCGCCTGCGGCAAGAGCCATGTGCACAATCTCGAACCGGACGACATGGTGGCGTTGACGGTCGAGGCGGCCGCGATGGCCGGCGTTCCGCTTGCCGGAACCAACTGGATACCCGGCAAGGAGGCCGGATAGAGCTCGATCGACCCCGCAGGGGCGCCGAAGTAGCGAGGAGGAAAAAATGTCCGAAGAATTTGTCAAGCAGGCCCGGTTGAAGGGCATCAAGTATTTTCTAATAAGCTTTACCGACCTTTTCGGCGTGGTTCGCTCCAAGCTCGCGCCGCTTGCCGCCATGGAGGATATGATTCGGGAAGGCGCCGGATTTGCCGGGTTCGCGGCGCATCTGGATATGACCCCCGCGCACCCCGACATGTTCGCGATGCCCGAGACCGACCGCATGATACAGCTGCCCTGGAAGCCGGAGGTAGCGTGGGTGCCCGCGGACGTTCATATGGGCGGCGAAGTCGTCGAGCACGGTCCTAGGGCGACGCTGAAGCGAGTGCTGTCGATGGCGGAATCTTCCGGATACCGCGTCATGAGCGGGGTCGAGCCGGAATTCTTCATTCTGGCGCCCGACGGGGAGTCGCTGGCGGACGCGTCCGACATACGGGGCAAGCCCTGCTACGACCAGCAAGCCCTGATGCGGCGCTACGACCTGATCTCGGAAATCTGCGACGCGATGATTTCGCTAGGCTGGGAGCCGTACCAGAACGATCACGAGGATGCGAACGGCCAGTTCGAAATGAACTGGGGATTTTCCGATGCGCTGACAACGGCGGACCGGCACACATTCTTCAAGATCATGGTCAAGTCGCTTGCCGAAAGGCACGGCCTGAGGGCGACCTTCATGCCCAAGCCGATGCCGCTGCTGACGGGCAACGGCTGCCATGTGCATTTGTCGCTTTGGAATCCGGAAGGCGAAAACCTGATGAAGGGGGACGGCGAGCTCGGGCTTTCGGAGCTCGCCTACCACTGCATCGGCGGCCTGCTTCGAAACGCGAGGTCAATGGCCGTAATCACCAACCCCGTCGTGAATTCCTACAAGCGCATCAATGCGCCCCGAACGCATTCCGGCGCGACGTGGTCGCCGAACGCCGTAACCTACGGCGGCAACAACCGCACGCACATGATTAGGATTCCGGGCGACAATCGCGTCGAAGTCAGGCTGGCGGACGGAGCCGCGAATCCGTATCTTCTCCAAGCGTCCGTCGCCGCGTCCGCGCTCGACGGCGTGCGGGACCGGGTCGATCCCGGCGAGCGCCTCGATATTGATATGTATTCGGAGTCGGCCGGCGTCGATAACGCGCCGAAGCTGCCGCTAAATTTGCTCGACGCCATCCGGCTGTTCGAGTCCGCATCCGCGCCCCGCAAATATTTCGGCGAGGAATTCTGCGACGCTCTGGCAAAGCTGAAGAACGACGAGTGGAACGAATATATGAGGCACTTCTCCTCCTGGGAGCGCGAGAACGCGCTGGACATATGATTGCCGAGACAAGGAATTCGAGGGCCTTACGACATGCACATACTGGTTTTGCAGCACGCGCGGGCGGAGCATCCCGGAAAATTCCGGGAATTCCTTCGCGAGGACGGCCATAGCTGGGACGCGATCGAACTCGACGAGGGCGAGCAGCTGCCGAAGGACCTGGACGCCTATGACGCGCTCTGGGTTCTCGGCGGCCCCATGGACGTCTGGGAGGAAGAGCGTCATCCTTGGCTTCGCCCGGAAAAGGAACTTATTCGGACGGCGGTCGCGGAAATGGGCATGCCGTTTCTGGGCCTGTGCCTGGGCCATCAATTGCTTGCCGAGGCACTGGGCGGCAGGTGCGGCAAGGCCGACGTCCCCGAGATCGGCGTCCTAGGCGTGAATTTGACGGAAGACGGCGAAACGGGCGTATTTTTCGACGGGCTGCCGGAATCGTTTCGCTGCCTTCAGTGGCATGGAGCCGAGGTTCAGGAGATGCCGGCGGGCGCCATTTGCCTCGCCACGACCGAGGCGTGCCGAATTCAGGCCATGCAGTGGCAGACTCGCGCGCTTTCGGTGCAGTTTCATGTCGAAGTGGAATCCGACACCGTAGCGAACTGGGCGGCCATACCGGAATACTCCGATGCGCTCGAAAAAGCGTTCGGCGAAGGCGGCGCGAAGCGTCTCGCCGATGAATGCGCTCGGGAAATGAGCAATTTCAACATGATGGCCGAGCGCGTCTACATCAATTGGATGCAAGCCGCCGCCCGGATGCAATAGACTTCCGACAGCAAGCTATTCTGCCGGGAAGCCCGCCCGCCGCGACTTGGCGGCCGCAATCGGGTTGTTCCATGCGCGGCCGCCCGAGTTCGGAGCGATTTGGAAGCCTGCCCGCGACTTGGCTGGCTCTTTCCGGAATTGCGCCTTTTCCGTTTCGCGACTGTCGGCGATGCAAGAAATTCTTCGAAGAAAGTTTGCGGATATTCGGCGCGCCTGCATTCGTTTTATGATCGGGCCGGACGGTAGAGGCGATCGGCGGCGCGGTTGATAACTCGATGCGCTCGGCTCAATTTCAGCGGCATTAGGTTGCTGTTTTAGTGTACGGAGCGAGTTGATTTCGGTAGGTCGGAACGCGCATCATGGACGGGTAGGGCGGGCCAATGCTGAATCGGACGGTCCGCGAATACGAGTGGAATCGAAAATCTTCATTCGCCCGATATCGGTTTTGTTTCAAAAACGCGCGGAATCGCCAGATTCCCGCGCTTTTTAGTGCGTGTTAACACGTATGCTCCAGAAAGGTGGTGGAAGGGCAGAAATTCGCAGGGAAAGCCTGATTGGAACCGCACTTGAGGACTACCCCCACCATCTGGCTTTGACTGCACAGTTGTAATGTGAGTGTTGGTCCGCTTCGACTGATCAGATCGCCCTAGCGGGGGTCTACGTCGACAGGGGGCTCACTGGCACCAGCCGGGCTAATCTTCACACCACGAGCGCGCATAAGGTCAAGAAACATAACTGGCTCATTCCGGCCCCGATTTTCCTCTGTGTTGATGAGACGAAAGCCATATTTCTCATAGAAACCGACTGAGGGTTTTTTGGCATCAACAACCACGAACCGGCAACCTGCAATCTCGGCAATTTCCAGAGCGCGACCAACAGCAAAGTCGACGATTTGCTGCCCGAACCGGAGCTTGCGATACTTGGAATCCACCGCTAGGCGCGCAATTTTCACGGCTGGATAGTGCTCATATCTGAACTCTACTTCGACCAGGTCATTGATGTCCTTCTCGGCTGTGATTTCTCCACAGACCAAGGTCACATAAGCCCGCACCACATCACCGTCCGCCAAAACATAGGTGCTGGCAAGAAGCTGTTCCTGGAACTTCTTTGATTCTCCTTTAAGAAAGGTCTTTAGGGGCTGGAACAGGGCATCGCCCGAGGAGAATTTGTCGACTCGGTCGCCGGGTTTCAGCAACCTGAGTTCGAAGTCTGGCAGGCCGTCAGCCGACAACGGCATCCTTCTTGCGACGAACCGCCTTCACCTTCAATTTCCCCCCGCCCGACTTGAACTCGGTGTTCATCGCCAGGCCGCGGCTAACCGTGGATTTTGCCGCGGCGTTGGCGCGCCCATATTTTACTTGGCGCGAAAACTGCGCAGCATCTTTCTTCGTCAGCGTGACACAGCCAAATGCATGAGAACTGATGGCCATATGTTTTTCTCTCCGTTGATGGCCAATTATATGTAGCATATCCATGACGATTACAAGGCATGATTCAATAATGGTTTCAGTGTGATTTCAACGCATCTGCTTCCACTGCTACCACGACACCATTGCCACTTGGCACCTTTCCGGGGGCAAAACGGCGATCCGGGACAATTGACCTTCGCAGCGCAGCGGAGGTGCAATCAGTTGCTCCCTACATATCCCGTTTGTCGATTTGTTGCCGTGCTTCCTCCGGTAGTCTGTCGTAGACCTCCTTGACGCGTTTGGGCTGGCCGTCTTCGAAGATCAGGGATTGCCAGTGCTTCGCGGAGAAGGGCAATCGCAGCCTGCAACTTTTCACCCGCCTCCAGTGCATTGAACTCGAATGCCTCGAGAAAGGCCGGAGCGAACTTGCGCATGCAGGTGTAGCGTTCGGATGCGAGCGACAATGGATCGGGTGCGATTCTCTTATGGTAAAACCTTCATGACTTTCTGCGTTTACTTACCCCGGAGCATGAAACTCGCGTGAGACTGCCGGTTGCCGGGACGATGTCGTGTGACGGCGCTGTTGCCGGGACCGGAGTATCCTGTGGCCCATGGATCGGGCGCCGGCGGTCAGGGGAAAAAGTGGCCAATGCCCGAAAAGAGTTTCAGAGAAAACCTGCGCGATGGCGAGAAGGCATGAATTTTCAGGCCGCGATCGCGAGGTTTTCGACCGCGAAGTTGTTATTGGCGGCGCCGCCTCTTTTGTCCATCATTATCGCCCAGGCGGACTCTAGGAAGCCTGACTTCTGCAAGGCCCGGAAGCTCAGGATCGCCTGCCCGGACTTGATGTGCCAGCGCATGCCGCTGCGCTTCATGCGCGCGGCGGCGAGGGTCTTGTTGGCGGCTTCGACCACGCCGGAGCCGATCGCGAGCTTCTCGGCCCTGAGCTCGGAGTAGCGCATCCGGCTCCGGTTCTTCACG
>MPMP01000026.1 GCA_002238565.1 Albidovulum sp. bin36 | reverse complement strand
AGGGCGCCCAGATCGAAGACCCCAGGCATATCGACGCCCTGATCAAGCGAAAGCGCGAGGCCGGCGTCCACCGCGGCCAGAACCGCCTCATCCACGCGGTTCCCGCGGTCGAAAGCATGCTCGTCGACGCTGTCAAGCGCCGATACAGCCTCGGGCCGATAGTTGCCGACCTGCTTCGGCTGCTCGACAGCTACGGCGCCGACGAGCTGGCGGCCGCGGTCGCCCGCGCCCGCGAAAGCGACAGCCCGCATCCCAACACCGTCCGCCTGCACCTGGCCGCCCGCCGCCGGGAGCGCGGCGACCCGCCGCCGGTGCCGCTCGACCTGCCCGACGTCCCGGTGCGCGGCCACGACCTCTCCCAGTACGACTCCAAAGCCAAAAGGACCGAGCCATGACAACTCAGAGCGATCCCCTCAAGGCGCGGGCCGAGGCCCTGCGGCTGCACGGCCTGCTCGCCAACTGGGGCGAGTTCGCCGACAAGCCCGGCCTGCTCGAAAGCATCATCGCCTGGGAGGAGCAGGAGCGGCGCGCGCGCAGCCTCGCGCGGCGAACCGCCGAGGCCCGCCTGCCGCGCTTCAAGCCGCTCGCCGACTTCGACTGGTCCTGGCCGCGCAGCTGCGACCGCGGCGCCGTCACGCGCCTGATGTCCGCCGACTTCGTCGCCGCCCCGGCCAACGTCGTCCTGGTCGGGCCGGGCGGCACCGGAAAGACCGCCATCGCCGCCAACCTCGCCAACCAGGCCCTGGTCGGCGGCCACACCGTCCGCTTCGCCAACGCCGCCGCGATGCTCTCCGAACTCGCCGCCATCGACAGCGACAGCGGCCTCCGCCGCCGCCTCGGGCGCTACCGCCGCCCGCATCTCCTGGTCATCGACGAACTCGGCTACATGACCTTCACCAACCGCCAGACCGACCTGCTGTTCGCGGTCGTCGCCAGCCGCTACCAGCGCGCCGCAACCATCGTCACAACCAATCTCGGCTTCCGCGACTGGCCCCGCGTCATGCCCGGCTCCTCCTGCGCCGCCGCCCTGGTCGATCGCCTTGTCCACGGAGCCGAGATCGTCGCCATCGACGGCGATTCCTGGCGCGGCAGGCACCTGGACCGCGCCCGGCCGCCGGACGGCGACTGACGCGCGCGCAAGATGGGCCGGCTTCCCGAAAGCCGCCTCGACGCCCTCCGCAGCCAGCCGCTGGAGCCGCTCGCGCAGGCCCTCGGATACCGCCGGCACCGCCGCGACCGCCGCAAATGGATCGCGGACGGCTCGATCATCAGCATCGAAGGCGGCAAGTTCTACGACCATGCCGCCGGAAAAGGCGGCGGCGGCGCCTTCGACCTCGTCATCCACGCCCGCAACTGCGGCTTCGGCGAAGCCCTCGAATTCCTCGCGGCGACGGCGCCGGCCGAGCCGCCGCCAGCCGCCGCCGCGGCGCAGGTCCGGGCCTTCAGGCCGCCCGAACCCTGCGACGCCGCCTGGCCGGGCCTGCGCGACCGAATCGCCGCGAGACGGGCAATCAGCCCCCGCCTGCTCGACGCCGCCCGCGAGCGCGGCATCGCCTGCGCCGACGGGAGCAATAACGCCGTGTTCCTGTGCACGGACGCCCGGCGCCGTCCGAAAGGCGCCGAGATCGTCGGCTTCCGCGCCGACGGAACCGCCTTCCGCGGCATGGCGAAAGGGTCCCGAAAGGCCGAGGGGAGCTTCTGGATCCCGGTCGGCGCGCCCCCGGTCCGCACCGTCTTCCTCGCCGAAAGCGCCATCGACATCCTCTCCGCCCGCATGATGCCGAAGCTCTGCGAGCCGGGTACCGCGCTGCTCTCGACCGCCGGCGTCGCCCCCCGCCTGCCGGCATGGATCGACAGGCAATGGGACCTGGATAGAATACTGTGCGGATACGACGCCGACCGGGCCGGCGACGACGGCGCAAGGCGCCTCGCCGAAACAGACCCGAGGGTCGTCCGCGTCCGGCCCCGGGGCGCCAAGGACTGGAACGACATCCTGAAAGCCGCCCTAAGGCGGCGGAAGGGCTGAAACCGGCGCCGCCGGACAAAACCCGCCGAAAACTCTCTTGAGCGGAACTCCTCCGCGCCATTGATTCCGCTCCGTTCGCCACTTTCGCATTTTCCGCGGCTTTGACCGGCCGGCAGCCGAGTTGCCCGGCTCGCCCGCCGAGGCTCGAGACTGTCCGGGCCACGCTGCTTGACGGGCGCCCGAGCACCCCATTGCACCAGCGACCTCGACCGCCCCGGCCGTCCGACGACTCGCATCTTCGGAACCCGCGCAGAATGCGCCATTCCTCTTTCGCGACAGAGCGCGCGCGGCGCGGCGGCCAGGGCTACTTGGAAAGAAGAGCAGGCCGCGCCAAAGACCGAACCTAGGCTCCGAAAGCACCGGACGGGAACCGAAAATACGCCACTCGCATCTTCTTCCAAGCAGGCCGAAAACGCGTCCCAATCATCAAATAGCCGCGCTTTTTAGTTTCCGTCAACACGGGTCGAAAAGGCCAATGTGCAAGTGCGCGGCCTTAAGGAAATGACGGTGAATCGTTAAGGAAATACCATTGGGCCGAGGTCTGGCGCGGCGCAACGCCGTACAGGACCAACGCGAACCCGATGACCTACAGCGCCCGTCGCCTTAGCGTGGCCCCGGTAGTTGGTGGCCGTCGGAGTGCGCTGGCGTCCCGGCGCCCAGTTAGGCTGGATTGGCCCCCGTCGGAGGGGACCTGCTGGACGTGAGGATCTTCTTCGCAATCTTGTCGGCAACCGAACCCATGCAGTGCTTTCGTTGGTTTGCGCTCGCGGCGGTCACTCGTCCGCCTGGCAATTTAGCGGCCAACTGGAGGCGGGAAATCGCGTCTAACCCTGCATATACCTGTAGGCAAGAAGCCCGGTCAGGAACGTGTCCGCGTGCAGGCTGCCGCGCACGTCATTCCAATCCCGGAACGCCTGGCCTGCCAGGTCGACAAGGTCGACCGCCTCGCGCCGGGTGAAACGAAGTGTGCGGTTGTAGTCCGCATCGTGGCGGGCTTCCTGCAGCTGAACGAAAGCGGACGCGACATCGATCAGCGGCTGGGGGACAGCATGCCGATTGAAGCCGGACGAGAGTTTTGGAGACATCCGCCGCTTGGTGAATTCGACGGCGGTCTGTTTCATTGACGAGTGGTGAAATGCCCGCGCTAGGCTGTCGCGCAGTGGGCCGCGTTCGGTGCCCGACAGCATGAGTCTGGTCGCCTCGTCGACCAGAAGGTGAAACAGTGCGTAGTAGGATGCCGACACCGTGCGGCGAAGGCTGGCCTGGGTCGGTTTCTTGGGTTCCTTCCGGGCAAGGAAGCGAGCCTGTTTCAGCAACTCCGAATGAAGGCTCACTGTTCCTGCTCCACCTCGGATGCGCCGCGAAAACGAACGTAGACGAGCGTGGAGGAACCGACCGTGTCGTGCACGAGATTGCTGATGATCGAACGCAATCGGGATCGCTTGGCGAACTCGACATCGTCGTCCGTCAGCATCGCCCAGACCCAGACCGCGGGGTCTTCGGTCGAGTCGGGGCCGGTCTCGACGTGCCAGCTGCTGACGGGCGTGGGAAGTTCGGAAAGCCGGCGAAGCGCCACTTCGATCGTGTTCGCGGAGACATCCATATCCTTCACCTCTGCAGGATTGCCGTGCGCCGCAAACGGTCTGCGGCAAACCCGCACCGTTCCGAGGCGCCCATACGGTAACGGCGGCAGTCGTGTTCCGCAACCGCGTGAACTTGCCGAACGATACGAATGCCGGGCGCTGCGGCATATCGGCCCGGTGCCGGTTCCCGATCCGCGCGACACGCCGTCCGGTCTCCACCGGCACGCCGGCACCACCGAGAGGGCGAGCCTAGCCGTCGAAACACGGCGTTCGCGCCGGAGCGCAGGTCCGCCGAGGAGACGGCATTGTAAAGGCGATGCTTCGCCATCGTCGCTAGCACCGCAGCCGAGTACGAGACAAGGGGATGTAAACGGCAGGATTAGTGGGGAGTCAGAGCAATTTTACGGAAACGAGGCGAATCGCCGGAATCCCGGGTCTAATTCCGCCGCCAAGAGAGATTCGCGCCCGATTTGTCCGTTTGGGCTTGCGGAACTCGGGCCGATGGATTAAGTGGCGGCATGCGCACTGGTAGCTCAGCTGGATAGAGTACTTGACTACGAATCAAGGGGTCGGGGGTTCGAATCCTCCCCAGTGCGCCAACACCTGACGCAGCGGTTTTACTCTAATCGAATGCGATTGGCATTTGGAGAGTCAGTGGACTCCCGGGTTCCGGCAGGTGCCGGAAAAGCTCCGCTAAAATCCAAATCCCGAATACTTCTTCTTGAATTTGGAAACCCGGCCGGCCGTGTCGATAAGGTGCGTGTTACCGCCTGTCCAGGCAGGATGAACCGTCGGGTCGATATCTAGCGATAGTGTGTCGCCTTCCTTGCCGTATGTCGAGCGCATGTCGACAAGGTCGCCGTTTGTCATCTTGACTTTGATTGGATGGTAGTCGGGATGAATGGCTTTTCTCATGATGTCCTCGTTAGCTCGTTGCGCCCAATTTCGGCTTGTAGTTTGTCTTTTCGGCAATGCGCGCGGACTTTCCTCGGCGGGAGCGCAAGTAATAGAGCTTCGCGCGGCGAACGCGCCCGCGCCTCACAACGGATATTGACTCGATATTCGCGGAATGAAGCGGGAAAACTCTCTCCACGCCTTCGCCGAACGAGATCTTTCTCACTGTGAACGAACTGCCGATTCCGCTGCCGCCCTTTCTCGAAATGCAGACACCTTCGTAGTTCTGAATCCTCGTTCGCGTTCCTTCGGTAACGCGAAAGCCTACTCGTATCGTATCGCCGGCCTTGAAGTCGGGAATCGGCTTGCCGATGGCCTTGACCTGCTCCTGTTCAACTTGAGCAATTAAATCCATCTCGCTAACTCTCCTTTCGGGCGGTGCAACTTCGCAATTCCAGCCATTGCGCGCTTTTCCTTACGAACCGCCTTCGTCGTTTAAACCATGTTTCGCGCAATAGCTCCGCCAGAGGTCCGGCCGACGTTCGCGCGTGAGCTTTTCGGACTGGGTTCGCCGCCATGCAGCAATCTTCCCATGGTGCCCGGAAACGAGGATTTCCGGCACTTGTCGGTTTCGCCAAGTCCTAGGACGCGTATACTGCGGATATTCCAGCAATCCCTGCGAAAACGATTCGCAGTCAGCCGATTCCTGATTCCCCAGCACGCGCGGTATAAGGCGAACCGTTGCATCAATCAAGGCTTGCGCGGCAATTTCTCCTCCCGAAAGGACGAAGTCTCCGAGAGAAATTTCCTCGATCCCGAATTCCTCGATCAATCGCTGATCAATGCCTTCGAACCTGCAGGAAAAAAGCGTAACGCCGCGCATGCGCGACCACGAGCGGGCATCGGCGTCGTTGAAACGTCGTCCGCGAGGGGAAAGGCAGACGACCGGCCATGCCGACGCGTCTTCCGATCGGTTGGCGGCGGCGAATTCCAGCGCCGCAGCCGCCACATCGGGCCTGATAACCATTCCCGCGCCGCCGCCCGAGGGCGTGTCGTCGACCTGGCGGTGCCGTCCGATCCCGAACTCACGCAGATCTATAGTTTCCAGCGACCAGATTCCCGCCTTCAACGCAGAGCCGGCGAGCGACAATTGCAACACTCCGGGGAAAGCCTCGGGAAACAGAGTGACAACCTGAGCGCGCCAAGCCGGGCCCGAATCGGCCCGCGGCAAATCGTCTTCAGGTTTCGGGCGATCGTCGCGTCGTGCCATAGTCTTTCCCAGGAGCGTTTCGCCAACCGCGTTCGCGGCGAATTCACAGAATTCCGTCTGGAAGGTCCACCACGACCCGGCCGCCGGCTATTTCAACGGATACAAAGATATCTCGATTAAAGGGAACGAGAATCGATTCGCCGGAATCCGCCAAAGCGATATCGATAACATCGCCTGCGCCGAAATTGTGCGCCCCGACGATTCGCCCAATAGGACTGCCGCGTTCGTCGAGCGCCTGAAGGCCTTGCAGATCGGCGATGTAGTATTCATCCTCGTCAAGATCCGGCAGATTTTCTTTTTCGGCGAACAGCAAGGCTCCTCGCAGGCCTTCAGCCTGTTGGCGGCTGGATACGCCGCTGACGTTTGCGACCAGATGCCTTTTGGAAGTCGTACGGACGCATTCGAGCGAAATGCTACTGCCGCATTCTGTCGAGAGGAGCCCGTAATTCGATATCGATTCGGGCGATTCGCAGTAACTCCTAATGCTGACCTGACCTCGAATTCCGACGGCGCCGACGATTTCCCCCAGCAAAACTCGCGATTCGCTCGTCAATTCGACACCATGCGCCGCTGTGGACTGTCGGAGCCCGCTTGCGTCGACTTCTTCACAATTCCTTCTTTCATGCGGCGGCATCCGAATCGCGGTGCGACATCCAATCTCGGCTGTCAGGATTCGAAATCGGCCGCATGCCGGCTACGCCGCCTGAGGCGACGAGATTGCGCCGAATTCAGCGGGCCTATTCGGACTCCTGTTCGGATTCTTTTTCCGCAAGCCGCGCCTTGGCCTTTTCGCCAAGCTGCGCCTTGATCGGATTGTTGCGCTCCTTTTTCGGCACGATGCCGGCGGATTCGAGCATTCTTGAAACCCGATCCGTCGGGACCGCCCCCTCGGCGAGCCAGAATTTGATTCGGTCGACATCCATGTTGATTCTATCTTCCCGATCCTTGGGCAGCAGCGGGTTGTAGGTTCCGAGCTTTTCCTTGTATCGACCGTCTCTCGGCATGCGCGAGTCCGCGGCGACGACGCGGTAGAAGGGGCGCTTTTTCGAGCCGCCGCGAGCAAGGCGGATTTTCATGGCCATATCTGCATTTCCTTTAGAATAGGTTGGTTAAAGTCGATTACTTCTTTTGAACCAGATGATTCTGGATGACTTCTTCGATTACGAAGTTGATAAATTTCCTGGCAAAGACTGGATCTAGGTCCGCAGCCAAAGCAAGCTTCTCCAGCCTTTCAATTTGACGTACCTCGCGCGCCGGGTCGGCGGGGGGGAGGTTGTGCTTGGCCTTGAGCTGCCCGACGGCCTGCGTCTGTTTGAATCGCTCCCCGAGCGTGTAGATCAGGATCGCGTCGAGCCGGTCTATGGATTCGCGGTGCTCCCTAAGGAGGCAGTCTGCAACATCGCCGTTGTCGCGCAATTTATTTCATACTCTGAGCTGGCGAAACCCGGTTATGTCGAGGCGTCGACGGAATTCCGGGCGGAATGCCCGGGTATGCCAGATTGGACGTTCTCATTGCTATACGAATTCTCCAAATAAAAGCGCGCCCGCGGGCGAACCCTCGCTGACGGACGTTGGACGAATGCCCAGGAAGCCGCCGACTGCAGCCGACTCCCTTCGCTGGGAGAGCAATCGGTAACGAGGTTCGAAGGGATTGTCAATACGACCGCGCCGGCGGCGCGGACAAAATTTCTCCTGCTTCCGGTCATGCGACAATTGATTTATTCGTAGCCGGATGGCGACGTTAAGCGAACCCGGCCGCGGACATGCCGCGATGCTTCTGTTTTCCATAGGAATTGCGGGATCGTTTAGCCTTGGCGGCCTCGTTGCAAACGAAATCTCGCCGGTGTCGCTAAATGCCGTTCGATTCGCGTTCGCGGCTTTAGTTGTCGCCGCCGCCGTTATTCCGCTGGGCATGGTCCGCAGGAGCCACTTGTCCGCGCCGTGGCGGTACATGGCCACCGGCGTTTTGATGAGCATTTATTTCGTACTGATGTTCGAAGGGCTGAAAACAGCCTCGGCGGTTTCGACAAGCGCCGTTTTTACTTTAGCGCCTTTGATTTCAGCGATATTCGGATGGTTTCTGCTTCGGCAAATAACGACTCCTAGAATGGCCGTCGCGCTGGCCATTGCCGCGTGCGGTGCAATTTGGGTAATTTTTCGCGCCGATCTGGGAGATCTGCTCGCCTTCAAGGTCGGGCGCGGAGAAACCATATTTTTCTTCGGCTGCATCGCCCATGCCGCCTACACGCCTCTCGTGCGCAAACTGAACCGGGGCGAGCCTCCCGCCGTATTCGTGCTCGGCACCCTGGTCGCCGGTACGGTCGTTCTTTTTATCTACGGTTGGAGGGATGTCCTAGACACGCCTTGGAGTCGACTGCCGACTATCGTTTGGGTTACGCTTGCCTACGTTGCGATCGTGGCCAGCTCCTTCACGTTCGTGGCCGTCAACTATGCGACTCTGCGGCTTCCGGCGGCCAAAGTCATGGCGTACACCTACCTTACGCCGACATGGGTAATAGGCTGGGAATGGGCTTTGGGCCAGGAATTGCCGAAGCCCATGGTTTTTATGGGCGTTGGGCTGACGGTCGTGGCCCTCCTAGTGCTTCTGAAGGACGACGGGCATATTCCTAGGCAAACGAATAACCGCGCTTGAATTCAAGCGCGAATTCGCCGGCGGCGGTCCGCAGGAAACCATCACCGATCTCGTTCGCGGTCGCCGAAATCGGCTTCCAGGAAAGCTTCAAAGGCATCGAAGTTCATGCGTTCGAATTTGCCGAATCCCTCGATCCAGATCAAGGCGTCGTATAGTCCGTCGGGTTCCAGCCCGCACCACTTTACTCTTCCCTGCCTCTTCTGGACGACAAGGCCGGCTCGCGCAAGTACGAGAAGATGCTTCGATATCGCCGCCAGCGAGATTTCGAACGGCTCGGCGATCGCGCCAACCGCCATGTCCCGTTCCAGGAGCATGGATAGAATGCGCCGCCTCGTGGGATCGGCAAGCGCGTTGAAAATACCGTCGAGTTGATCTTCGTCCATGGCAATCGATAGCGATTATGAGTTGAAAACTCAACCTGGAGGTTGAATAAATTTTTTCGAGCAAATCGAAGGCTAATTCGGAAATTTTGCTCATGCGCTGCTTGATTTACCAAATAATCCTTTTAAATCAATTTGTTATCTATATTGTCCGCGCTTGCGAATTGGTCTTGACAGCAATTCCTGCGGTTATTAGTTTGCCCGCGTTTTGCTGTCCGGGAGCAATCGGGTGCCTGAGCCAGACGACCCAAAGAACGCGGCGGCGATCAGAAGGCGGATAGAGGCCGCGAAGTCGGCTTTGAACCCGAAGCGACCGGAAACCGGACCGGCGAGCCAGGCGCATCTCGCGTGGCGAATGGTCGTGGATCTGGTTGCGGGCATCGGCATCGGGGCGGCATGCGGCTTTGGTCTCGACAGCTTGTTCGGCACGACGCCCGTGCTGCTGGTTGTTCTGACCCTGCTGGGATTCGCAGCCGGCGTAAATCTGCTGCTCCGAACGGCCAAGTCGGTTGCGGTCGAAGCGGGCGAAGGGAAAGACGGCGATAGCGGCTCCTCCCGGAAGGAGGCGCCGAAGGAGGGAAACGGTGGCTGAGCAATCTGAAGGCGGACTGAATATCCATCCGATGGATCAGTTCATTATCAAGCCGCTTTTCGGAGACGGCCCGCTGCAGTGGTATACGCCCACGAACTCTACGCTTTGGATGGCGCTTTCGGTGCTGGCGGTGGTCGCGCTTCTGCTCTTGAGCACGCTGCGCAAGGCGGAAGTTCCCTCGCGCCCGCAGCTGATCGTGGAGCTGATCTACAGCTTCCTGCGCAACATGGTGGAAAGCGTAGCCGGACGCGACGGCCTGAGATTCTTTCCCTATATTATGACCGTGTTCATGTTCATCGCCCTGTCGAACGTGCTCGGCCTCATTCCCGCAAGTTTCACGGCGACTTCGCACATCGCGGTTACCGCCGCGCTGGCGCTGACGGTTTTCGTTTCGGTGACCGTCATCGGATTCGCGAAGCACGGTCTCGGGTTTCTCGGCCTGTTCTGGATTTCGTCGGCTCCTCTGCCGCTGCGTCCAGTCCTCGCTTTGATCGAAGTCATGTCCTATTTCGTGCGCCCGGTCAGCCATTCGATTCGACTGGCGGGCAACATGATGGCCGGCCACGCGATGATCAAGGTCTTCGCCGGCTTCGCGGGCGTCATGGGCGTGGGAGCAGTAGTGCCAATAGTTGCGATCGCGGCGGTCTACGGCCTGGAGCTTCTGGTAGCTCTAATTCAAGCATATGTGTTTACGATCCTAACGTGCGTGTACCTCAAGGACGCGCTTCATCCGCAGCATTAGCGGTGTCGCGCGATTCTGCCATCCTCAGCAAAAGGAGCGAATTAATGGAAGGCGATATTGAAGTTTTGGGCAAAATGATCGGCGCGGGCCTCGCCTGTATCGGCATGGGCGGCGCGGCCATCGGCGTCGGAAACGTTGCCGGCAATTATCTTTCGGGCGCTCTGCGGAATCCATCCGCCGCGGCTTCCCAGACAGCCATGCTGTTTATCGGCATCGCCTTCGCCGAGGCTTTCGGGATATTCTCTTTCCTCGTCGCCCTATTGCTGATGTTCGCGATCTAGACCGGGAACGGCCCACCGATCGCCGCGCCGCCGAGAGTTGCGGCATTAAGCGGTTCGGCGGGGCCGACTCGCTGAATTCAGGAGGAGACCATGGCGACAGCTACGACCGCTGCGGATAACGCGCCGGGCATTCCGCAACTGGATTTTTCCACGTTCCCGAACCAGATTTTCTGGCTCGTCGTCGCGCTTTTCGTTCTATTCATTGTCGTCAAGCGCGTCGCCATTCCGAGAATTGGCGGGATTCTGGAGCAGCGGGCGGCGCGCATGAAGGCCGATCTGCAGCAGGCCGAGGAACTTTCGACGCAGGCTGCGAAGCTAGAAGAGGAAAGTCGCCGAAGGATGGCCGAGGCTAAAGCCGAGGCCGAGAAGACCGGCGCGGCTGCGCGCGAGGAAATTCGGCAAATGACTGAGGCCGCGATGGAGGAAGCCTCGCGGAAGATTGCGGGCATGGCCTCGGTTGCCGAAGCGCGAATTGACGAAATCCGCAGGAACGCTCAGGAGGGCATCGTCGAAATCGCCCAGGAAGCCGCCTATGAAATCGTCTCCGCAATGCTGCCGGGCAAGGAAGACAGGGAAGCGGCGAGCGACGCGGTTCGCAGGCGCGCCGGGAGCGAAGCGCAATGATCAGAACCGCAATTTCGACAACTGCCTTGTTCGGCGCCGCGACGGTGCCGGCGCATGCCGCCAGCGGGCCGTTTCTATCGCTCGGCAATACCAATTTCGTGGTTATGCTGTCCTTCGCCCTTTTTATCGGCGTCCTGCTCTATTTCAAAGTGCCGAAAATTGTCGCGTCGCTTCTAGACAGGCGGATCGAGTCCATCAGGTCGGATCTAGCGAACACGGCGGCGATTCACGACGATGCCAAGTCGCTTCTCGATCGCTGCGAACGCGATCGCAAGGCGGCCGATGCCGACGCGGAGCGAATCGTCGCCAGCGCGAAGGAGCAGGCGGAATCGCTTGTTGAAAAGGCCAAGCGCGACATCCAGGGCGCGGTGGCGCGGCGAATTTACGCCGCGGAGGAGCAGATCGCATCCGCAGAAGCGGCCGCCGTCGCCGAAATCCGAAATCGCGCCGCGGAAATCGCGGCCGCTTCCGCCGGTCAATTAATTGCCGACAGTCTCGACGACGACGATCGAAACAGGATTTTCGACCAGTCGATCCAAGATGCGAAAACGCACCTTGGATAAGGCGGATGCGGCGAACCGGATAGACATTTCTTTCGCGGAACTCGAACAGGCTTGAATGTTCAAGGCGCGCCGGCGGCGAGCCTGGACGCCGCGTAGCGGCAAGTCGCCGGAGCCGCGCTCCCTCGGATCACCCGTGTGCCGCCGCTAGCCGGAAGCGCGCCTAGCCGATTCCCAGGCAAGTATAGACTTCTTCACGGCCAGCCCCCATTCGTATCCGCCCAGCGAACCGGACTTTCGGATGACTCTGTGGCACGGGATTAGCCAGCTGACGGGGTTGCGTCCAACGGCTGACCCCGCCGCTCGGGACGCGCGCTCATTTCCTGTCGAACGGGCGATTTCAGAGTAGGTCGCGACTCTCCCTTCGGGAATCGACAGCAGCGCCTCCCAGACCTTTATCTGGAAAGGCGTTCCTGAAAGCAGGAGGCGCGTGTCTCCCCGCTGATTAAGAACGGCGTCGATCCAGGAGCATGCAAAGGCGCGATCCTCGACGAAGCCCGCCTTCGGCCAGCGGCTCGCCATATTCCGGAATGCGGAATCGCGTCCGCATTCGGCGGCGAACGCCAGCCCGCAAATTCCGCGCTCCGTGCAAAGAGCTAGCATGTCGCCGAACGGGCTGTCGAGCCAGGCGTGGCGAATCGTCAGGCCAAAGCCATTTTGAGCGAATTCGCCCGGGGTCATAGCTTCCCAGCGGATGAACAGGTCGTAAAGGCGGCTTGAACTCGACATTCCCAAGGAATTTGCGGCGCCGAGCATTGTCTCGTTCTCGCGCAGCAGCGACTTGGCGCGATCGAGGACTATGAATTGCTGATACCGCTTGGGAGAAATTCCCGCCCATTGCGAAAAAACCCTTTGGAAGTGGGATGCGCTCATTCCCATGGCGGCGGCCAGGGCGTCTAGCCTCATCTGATTGCCGCCGGATCGCTCGATTAAATCTATCGCGCGAGCAATAACGCGGTAGTGATAGGCGTCGCTACAGCTGTTCATAGCATTCCTCTGCTTTTCGTCTTCAATATTTGCTCCGGTCGTCGCGGTCGAACCGAATCTTGCGGATTCGCGACGGCGGTCTTGTGAATGGCGCAATTCGGCGGCATAGGTGCCTGATGGAATCCCATTTGGAATATCGACGAGTCCGCGAGGCTTTCAGACGATTCAAGGATCGCGAAGCCGAGCCGAAAGGCGAGCTGGAGCATGTCAACGCGTTCACGCTGCTCGTGGCCGTGTCGCTTTCGGCGCAAGCGACGGACGTTGGGGTCAACAAGGCCACTCGACCGCTATTCGAGGTTGCGGACACGCCTGAAAAAATGATGGACCTCGGCGAGGAGGGGCTCATCGGCTACATCAAATCCATTGGCCTCTACCGAAACAAGGCAAAGAACATCCTCAAGCTCTCGCGCCTTCTCCATGAAAATTTTGACGGCGAAGTGCCGTCGTCCCGAGCGGCTCTGGAATCGCTGCCGGGAGTAGGTCGCAAAACTGCGAACGTGGTTCTCAACATGTGGTTTCGCCATCCGGCGCAGGCGGTGGATACCCACATATTCAGAGTCGGGAATCGCACCGGGTTCGCGCCGGGCAAGAATGTCGATCAAGTCGAGAGAGGCATTGAAGACCGCGTGCCTGTCGAATACCAGCAGCATGCGCACCATTGGCTAATTCTACACGGACGCTACGTTTGCAAGGCTCGAAAACCGATGTGCGGAACCTGCATAATCGAAGATCTTTGCCAGTACGGAGAAAAGACGATTTGAAGCGCCGAGCGTATTCGCCGTGCGGCGCGACCGGTTGATTGCGTCATGGCGAAAAGAATGCAGGCCGTCGGCATCGGCAACGCTCTCGTCGACATTCTCGGGCACGTCGACGACGAATTTCTCAAACAGTACCGGATCGAAAAGGGCGTGATGCAGCTGATAGATCGCCCGCGCGCGAGCGAATTGACCGTTCCGCTTGGAACTACGACGGCCGTCTGCGGCGGTTCGGCCGCCAATACCATTGCCGGTCTTGCGCAGCTGGGCCACGCAACGGCCTATGTCGGCAAGGTCAAGGAGGACGCGCTCGGAGTCCTGTTCGCCGAAGACATAAGGTCGTTGAATATTGCCTACGGAACCGGGCTGGCTCCGGCTTGCAAGCCGTATGGGACGGGTCGCTGCATCGTGCTCGTAACGCCCGACGGCGAGCGCTCGATGAATACCTATCTCGGCGCGTCCGAATTTCTGACGCCCGAAGACATCGACGCCGGCCTTATCGGCGATTCGGAATGGCTTTACCTCGAAGGCTACCGATTCGACGGACCGGAAAGCCAGAGGGCGTTCCTAGCCGCCGTTCGCGCGTGCAAGCGGGCCGGCGGCCGAGTTGCGCTGACACTTTCGGACCCGTTCTGCGTGGACCGGCATCGCGAAGCGTTTCGATCGCTGCTTAGGGAAAAGCTCGATATACTGTTTTGCAATCGTCAGGAATTGCTGTCCATGTATCAGATGTCCGATCTGGATCGCGCGCTGGCGGATTCGGCTTCGGAATCGGGAATTGTCGCGTGTACGCTGGCGGAAAACGGGGCAATCGTTGCTTGCGGCCGCGAACGGAGCAAGGTGGATGCGTTTCCGACGAAAGTCGTCGATGCGACCGGCGCAGGCGATTTGTTTGCGGCGGGATTCATCCACGGCGTATTGGAAGGCCGCGAATTAGCTGCTTGCGCCCGCCTCGGTTGCGCCGCCGCGTCGGAAGTCGTAGCGCACATCGGCGCGAGACCGGAATCGAGTCTCGGCGACGCATTTAGGCGCCGCGGCCTCGGATGAATATTGCCATTGCGCGGCTTCCTTGAAATAAAAGCGGCCTAAAGGCATCGACGGCGACCGCGGAAATTTAAAATGGCCTACAAATACGACACGCAGAACATATTCGCCAAAATTCTAAGAGGCGAAATTCCGTGCGACAAGGTTTTGGAAACCGAGCACAGTCTGGCATTCAACGACATCTCGCCTCAGGCGCCGGTGCATGTGCTGGTTATCCCCAAGGGACCTTATGTTTGCTTCGATCATTTTGCGAGCAGCGCGTCCGACCAGGAAATCGCCGACTTCTCGCGCGCGATCTCGGAAGTGTGCCGCATCAAGGGCGTAAGCGCCGATTCCGGCAACGGCTACAGGATGATTTCGAATGCCGGGCCGGACGGAGTGCAGGAAGTCCCGCACCTCCACTTTCATATTCTCGGCGGCCGGCGCATCGGCCGGATGATCCAGCCCGGTTGAAATTGCCCGCTCGCGGTCTGCGATTGTCCGGTGCAGCGGCTCGGCAAATCGCGCGGCGCTTGCTATTGAATAATACTATTCCCGCATGCTACCTCGGCGCCGGCCAAATTCGAACGCGTTGAAAGCTCCCGTGATGCTTCCCGCGTCAATTCCCCGAAGCTCGGGCGCCGAAAGCAAGGAGCAGATCCGGGGACTTGGCGATGGACGACCGGACCGCGCCAGCCTTATTCCACTCGACATTGGCGTTTTCGCAGACCTGGTTTTTAAGATGATTGCCTTCAGAAACTGGAAGACGGCCCCGGACGGTTTCAGCGCCGCAATGGCCTTCGGTTATCCGCAGCGGTTGATCCGAGGATTTCTTTAGCCGCTCCAGCCCTCGATTTCCCGCTTCAGCAACGTTTTCCGGCTATTGCTGCAATTGCGAACAAACGCGCTAAACATGCAGCCACTTATCCGCATGATTCCATGCGACCGATTCGGATTGCCGGAATGGATCCAGACATCGCAAAGCTGCCAGCCACCGCCTTCCCCGGATGCCGGGCAGCCCTCCGGCAGTGTGAGAATGTCAAGCGGACGATCGAGAACACTTCGCATTCCAGCCGCGACGACCTTTCCCGCACAATCTGCGAGCCTCCGGACTGGCGCACCCCCGCAAAGGGGCGGCGACAACAAGATCAATGCCTGCCTGGCCATGCTCGCAACGCTGGAGTAGCAGGGGATTCCGGTGCTGTCGCCGGAATGCGCCGGGCGTGGTTGCCTGGTTTGCATCCTTGCATTATTTCGCCAATTCCCTTAGCTCCTTCACCGCGTGATCGGTATTCGCTATTGAGAAGCTGTACGGCATGACTTTCTTCACGATGGCCTTTTCTATCTGCAGCTTACAGGATGGCGCCGCCGACGGATCGCCATATTCGGTTTCCGCCGCGAGATGTCGATGGAAATAAAAGTCTTTTCCTTTGCCATTAGTTCGTGATGCTGCGATTGCCTGGATTGGATCAACCCGTAGCCGGACAGCGCGGCCGGAAGCATAATCCGTGCGAGCAAGCTGCTTGAAGGTCGTCGTTGTAGGTAAAGGCATCGTAGGGTCGAGCTTCGCCTGGTGGCTTTCTCTCGCGGGCGCCGAGGTAACTGTCGTCGCTCGAGACGAGTCGGGACATGACGAGTCTGCAACTCCGTGCAGCTGGGCCTGGATCAATGCCGGTCGATTTACGTCTCCGGAATATTCCAGGTTTCGCCATAGCAGTTCCCGGATATGGGATGAGATTTTGACTCAGATTCCCGAAATTCCCGTTTCGGGAGGCGGCTCGCTTATCTGGGACCAGCCTCGCCAGGAACTGGAGATGCTGGCGGCGAGTTTGAATTCGCTTGGCCGCGGCTGCGAATTGCTGGAAGGGGGCGAGATCAAGGCTGCGGCTCCGTATCTGCGGCATGCGCCGTCTTGCGCCTTGTTGATCCCGTCGGATCGGGCCATTGAGCCGGTTCATGCGGCTGCCGCGTTGCTCAAGGCCTCGGGAGCCTCGGTGGTCGATGCGCGTGTAGAAGGGCTAGCTGCGCGCGGTTCGAAAATTACGGGCGTATTGACGGCCAGCGAAGTTATTCAGGCGGACGAAGTCGTCGTCGCGGCCGGGCTTGGCTCGCAGGAAATTCTCCGTAGCGTCGGCTCGGAACTCGATCTGAACTCCACCATCGGCGTTCTTGGGTATTCCTCGCCTGTTCCCAAGTTCCTTGGCCATCTACTTATCGGTCCGGAGGTCCATGTTCGGCAGGACTGGAAAGGGAGGCTTGTCGCAGGCGGCAAATTCGACGGATTGAGTTCGGAGATGCCGACCCGGAAGGCGGCTCGGCAGCAGTTGCGATCGGCAAAATCCATCTTGGACTGCGAACATGAAATCGTTCTGGAAAACTATACTGTCGGTCGACGCGTCATTCCCGCTGACGGTTTGCCGAAAATCGGCAGAGTGCGAGGATTTAGCGGGCTCTTTCTTGCGGTCATGCATTCCGGCATGACGAACGCCGCCGCCGCCGGTAAATTTGGAGCGGCGGAAATTATAACGGGAACGCGCGACGCTCTTCTAAATCCGTTTCAACCTTAGCGGCCCATTGGCGTCCCGATGCATCCAATGCGCGGTCAACATGTGGCTTGACCGCGGATTCCCGATGCCAGTACGACGCGCCGGAAGGCGAGAATCAGCATCCGCGAAAAGACGGCGAATTCAAGCTCGGGGATGCCAGCCGGAAATTGGCGCGAGATTCCCAAGGAACGCTTCCGAATAGAATTCGCGGCCACGTGCCTCGACTTGGCGGCTTCAGATTTAAGCGAGCGAAAAAGCGTGCGCATTCGAAACCGTTCCGGACGGCCAGTTCGCGGTCGGCGGCCGAATCCGCAATGGATGATTGCCGCCATGACAGAAAGGATTCGTCGGAAAATTCCGTCTGGCGCTTCAACGGGGCATGGAAGCTCGGGGCGCTCTCGGCTCACGGGGCGGCATCATGGAATTACTAATGTACTTGCTTGCCAAACATTGGCGGTTTTTTAGACTTGGCGAACGGGTTTATTGATCGATCCGAACCTCGCAAATAAGGCTATTAATTCAAGATTCGCAGGCGGTCTTGTAGGCTTGCTCGAAAATCATGCCCCAAGCGCCGTTATAACCGCCGCGGCACATTTCAGCCATGTCGCCGAATCCTTCCCAATTGCTTTGAGTAAGTTCGACGCGAGTGCCGCCCTCGTTCAGCGAAGAAAATCGCAGTTCAAGAAGAGTTTCCACCCTCGTGGTTTCCGATGGATGCGGAATATGGAAGTCCATGCTAATAAATTCGTTCGGCTGGTAGCTCTTTACCGTACCCCACAGGTGCTCCTCGTTCTTGTCGCTAATCTCGACAATCCGGCCGCCGTCGGCGGGCTCGACTCGAAGTGATTTGGTAGTTCCGCCATTCATTACGGAAATAGAAATTTTGGTTAGCGGCCACCAATTCTCCATTCCGCCGAGAAACAATTCGAATGCTTTTTTCTGACTGCAATTCACTTCGACAGATTTTACGAGGGGATCAAGCATGATTATTCCGTTCATTGCCGCGCATTCCGCGCCGCTCGCTCCAATTCCACGTTTTTCGGCCGAACGCAATACTCCCAAGCACGGCAACGGAAATTCCCGCTAGGCGCCCGGAAGTGGATTTCGGCGCGGGAGGGCTCGCTTTGCCGCTGCCTGACGCGAAATGCGCCGACGGCAAATTCCGGGCGGGAGCCATGCGTTGCAATATTGCCGTTCGCTCAACATCGAACCTAGGCGGCGACACGCCTAAATCGATTTGCCGACAATCGACCGCGCTGAGCGGTTCAGCGAAAGCGAAAGCCGAACAGGTTTCGGAAATCTCGGAAGCGAGAGTCTTTGGGCGCCGATCGTTCATCGCGCAGCGTTCCGCTGGGAGGTAATGGATTCTTCTGCATCGGAGGGGATGAGTTTCCCTAGCCCGCAGGAATTGTTCCTGCCTGCGCGACAACGATCCTGAAACCGTTCCCGCGCCAGAATCCGGCCGGTTCCAAGCTTCCGCGATATATGCCATTCGCCTTCATCCTGTTGCTTGAGAAGCACCCGCCTCTCAGAACCCTCCTGACCGCGGGACCGGCATCCAGGTCTTCACGACCGTCGTTGCGATAGGGGTATGCAAAGGACGGGAGCCTCATGTCCTTGCCCCAGAGCGTCGTTGTCCACTCCCATACTTGCCCGGCCATATCCATGCATCCGAATGGCGATGCGCCTTCGGGGAAAAGGCCGACGGAACAGACTTCGTTTAGTCCCGCTTCCTCTCCATTCGCATGCCCCGCGGCCCATTCCTCGCCCCATGGGAAATGCCATCCTCGCGACCCGCGCGCGGCCGCCTCCCATTCAGGTTCGGTGGGCAATCGTACAATCTCGCGAGTGCCGATTCGGCCCGCGGTCCGCCATTCGGATGTCAGCCATGCGCAATAGTCCATCGCGTCATGCCATGTCAGGTCGACAGCGGGGGCGTTGGCGAATTCGCATCGTGTCGCATCGGCTGACCGCCATGGCCGCCCCGCGGCAGTCGCAAACTCCTGGTAGGCGAAATTGGTGACGGGATAAGCGCCGATGCGGTAGTCCTCGACGCGACAGTCATGCTCAGGCTGGGAATTTGGGTGAGTGCCGCCGCCTATTCGATATGTTCCCGCGGGCACCTCGACTAGCTTGTCAAGCTTGCGTGGATCTCCGAGCAGAGCCAAGGCTTGACCGAACTTTCGGCGAAGGCCTGCTTGCAAACCGCCTCGCTCGATTCCGGCCGCAAGGGCCATGCGAACGACTTCCGATCCCGGCTCTCCGGTTTGAACCAGGCGCGAGGCAAGCAGCAGCATCCGGGGAGCCGGTATTCCTGTCATCAATCCCCGGACCAACGCCTTCGCCCTTTCCGACCCCGCCGGCAAATCAAGCGCGAAACGGGCCATGGGACCGATCCACCTATCGTCGCGAGCCGAAATTCGGGAGACGACTTGATCAATCGGTTCGGCAGCCAGGTGGCGGGCCGCCAGGACGTCTCTCAGCCAACGCTGCCCTAACATGCGGTCCAGCGCGGCATGGTTCGACGCAAGCGAGGGCGCTCCCCCGTCACTGCCTTGGACTTGCCGCGCGGCATTCTCCGCCAACCGCCGCGCTTCGTTCGTTCCAACCAGCGAACAAGCTTGTTCCCAGGGAGGCGCGTCAATCCCGGAAGCAGCCCAAAGGGCAAACGGACCCGGCCACCGCGCCAGGTTTCGTTCCGGTTCCTTGATCCCTAATCGCTCGCACAACGCCCTGCATTCCATGCCTGGCACCGGCATCAAATCGTGCATGGCGAGGTCGGGGGGCAACTCGAATTCGGCAATGGTATCGGTTTCTCCCGTCACCAGAAGTCGGGAATCCGGATTGCAACCCAGCCAAGTCATGGCTTGTTCAAGCAAGCATCCGGCCCGGTCCGCCGCCAGATGGTCGAGTCCGTCAAGAATTGCCATGACGGCGGTGCGGTCCCTGCCTCGCCCGAATTGAAACTCGGCTTGGCCGTCGTCGCCGAGGTCGACCGAAAAAACGGTTGGCAGCGGCGCACTCCAGCGCTCGCGCAGGAACGGGCCATCGTCATTGCGGCATACGGAACGGTTCAGCCGACCTAAATTGAAAACCGGGTCGCCGCTGGATTCGCCCTTCAGGCACGCTTCGAGTTCTCGGACGAATACTGTCTTGCCGCCGCCGCGCGGCGCGCGTATCAGCACTGCGCGGTTGCTCGCGACAATTTCCACTGCGCCGAACCGGATCGTCGAGCCGTAGCTGCCTCGGTCGTCTTGGAGCGATCGCAGGCCCTTCGCGGCTTTGTCTTCCTGGCTGAAGGCCACAATCCTCGGAATATAGCCGGCCGCATGCACCACGGCCCCGAGCGACGGATGATCGAAGAGAATCTCGCCGGAGTGAATCACTTGAACAGGGCCGCGACCGACGGGTCATGAAAACGCTGGATTTCGATCGCATATCCCCCGGGATCCTTGAAAAAAAAGTGTTCGCAAAAGCGGCCGCGCATGATTTCGGAGAGTCCCGGCACATTCGCGGCGATCATTCGCGAGTGCCAGCCGGCAATATCCTCCGAAACGATCGTGAGCAGGGCGGCACTTTTTTCCTGATGTTTAAGATGCCCGCTGCTGCCGTCGACTATTCCGAAGTACGCGGTGCCGGCCACCCTGTAGATTCGGGCAATGCTCTGATCCAGCACGAGGTCAAATCCCAGCGTGACTTCGTAAAAGGGGGCAACGGCGAGAATATTCTGATAATAGAAGAATGTAATTGCGCATTCTGCTTTCATCGCGTGTCCTTGGATGCTGCGTCAGGAAACATGAAGGGTGCCGCTGTGATCGAGCGAGAGCCTCTTGAGTTCGGTTGCGTGCGCCATGCAGACTTTGGGATAATATAGGTACAGCCAGTGCGGGTGGCGGCTCAAGTGCGCAAGGCACTTCCCGTAGGCCTGAGCGCGCTTGCCGGGATCAAGAGTTCTTCGCGCCGAATTGAAAAGGTCGTTTGCGCGCGGGTCGTGCACGCCTTGCCACCACACTGACGCCGTTTCAGAGCTGATCTTGTCATCCAAGACTCGGAAAGTGCTTCGCGGGGAGGAATCGAAGATTGCAAGGTCTCCCATGTCCTTGCGTCCGAGCTGACGGGCGTATTCGGGCCTGTCCGGCTCTATTTGAACATCGACGTCAAATCCGATTTCCGCCAACGCTTCCGCTATGAACTTCGCAACCTCCGGCGCGCGTTCCGGCATGTACTCCGGGCTTCGCAGGACAACTTCGGTAGGCGCGCCGGATTCCAGCAAGATTGACCGCGCGCGCGTCGGGTCATGGGCAATGGATTCGGTCCCGGCCTCCCCGTAGCCGACATGAAACGGGCTGACCACTGTCGTCGCCGGGCTTGCAAGTCCTCCCATGACTTCGGAGATAAGAGCATTCCGGTTAATGGCCAGATTCGCGGCCAACCGCGCCTCGGGCCAGGAAAAAGGTCCGGAGCGACCGTTCATGAACGCAATGACGGAGAGACTCGCGTTGGATTCGACCCAGTTGAATCCTTCCAGGCGTCGTCGTGGAACGGCAAGTTTTTCCAGCTGCATCGCGCAATTCACGATGCCGTCCCGCAGCGACGCCAATCTGTCTTCCGCATGGCGCATCGACAAGAAATCCACGCGTTTCCCGGTGCCGAACGCGGGAGCCAGGCGGGCGCGGACGCGCGGCTCGTATTCGACGACTTTCCACGCTCCCGTCCCCAGCGTGGGCAGGCCGGACTTGTCGAGTTTGGAAATGTGGAACTCGGCGAATACTTCGACAAGATCGGGAAACGGCGATGCCGTTCTGACTAGGAGAATTTCATCGGCGGGCGCCTCTATTGCCGCGCCGTCGAGATACCGGGCATAGGGCCACTTCATTCCGAACATGTCGACGGAATTCAGGATATTGCCGATGAAATCCGCGATGCATGCCGATGTGCAGGGCGTGCCGTCGTGAAATGCCGCGTCGGGGCGAATCTGGAACTGCCAACGAAGACCGTCGGTCGACAACCGCCATTTTTCGAACAGGCCCGGGAGCACTCGTCCGGCCTGCCATCGCAGCAGCGGTTCGCAGACCCAATTTCTCAAGGTGAGAATGCTAGAATCGTCGGTCACTCGGTCCTGGAAGAGAAACTCGACCCGCTCCATGGCGATCGCGGTACTGACTGAATGCGCCATCAGGTCGTCACATCTCGCTCCGCCTGCGCGGGTTGAACCAGTCGGCTAGCGCATCTCCAATCAGGTTGAAGCACAAGACGGTTGTCAGGATGGCGAATCCCGGGCCAAGCGCCGTCCACGGGCTGGAGCGGACAAATTGCAGATTGGCCGAAACGTCGGCTCCCCACTCCGCAAGAGGCGGCTGCGCTCCGAGTCCCAGAAATCCGAGGCTCGCCGTTTGAAGGATGGCGCTGCCGACGCTTAGGGAGGCTTGCACCAGCAAGGGGCCGATGGCGTTGACCAGGACATGGCGCCAGAGAATCCGGTGCTTGGGCAGCCCCAGGGACACGGCAGCTTCGACATATGGCTTGACGGATACTCCCAGCGCCTGGCTGCGCGCCAGGCGGGCAAACTGCGGCGCCAGCGTAATCGCCACCGCCAGCATCGCATTCTGCAGGCTCGGGCCGAATGCCGCAGCTAGGGCAATTGCCAGTACGAGGGCGGGAAATGAGAGGATTGCATCGACGATTCGCATGATGACCATGTCCGCGATGCCGCCCAGAAAACCCGCGATTGTGCCGAAAAAAACGCCGACGATGAAGGCGACGACAACAACTCCCAATCCGATCGCCAATGTGTATCGGCCGCCGTGGATGATACGGGCCAGCATGTCGCGCCCGAAGCTGTCGGTACCGAACAGGTGGTCCGCGCTCGGCGGCTGCAGCCTTTCCGCCATGTTGAGTTCCAATGGCGAGGCAATCCCGACAAACGGCCCGAGAAGAATAGCCACGAGCAGGCATGCGAGAATGGATGTCCCCGCCGTTGCCAGCGTATTGATCCTGAAAAACCGAATCAGGTCGTTCACTGGCTTTCACCTCATCTTGCCGCGGACCCGCGGGTCCAGCATCGCATGGATGATATCGACGACAACCGATGTCAGCATGAACAGGAGCGCAAAGACCAGGGTCGTTCCCTGGATGACCGGATAGTCCCGATTTCGAATTGCCTCGAACATGAACCGCCCGATCCCGGGCCAGGCGAAAATCGTTTCCGTCAGTATGGCCCCCCCGAGCATCTCGGCAAACTTCAGTCCGACCACGGTAATTGCCGGCAATAGCGAGTTTCGCAGCGCGTGGCCGTAAACCACCGTGCTCCAGGTCAAGCCCTTGGCGCGCGCAGTCCGGATATAGTCCTCGGTCATGACCTCCAGCATGGTCGTCCGCACGAACCGTCCAAGCGTCGCGGCCAGGAACGCGGCCAGCACCGACGTCGGAAGCACCAAGTGGACGAGCACGCTTCGAATCGCTCCGGATTCGCCGCTGAGCCAAGCGTCGATTAACGCGAAGCCGGTTACGGGCTCGACAAAGAGATAGGCGCTCATCCGCCCCGATACAGGCAGGAGCCCCAGCCAGGTTGCGAAGATCAACTGGAGAAGCAGAGCCAGCAGGAAGGCGGGAATCGATACGCCCACGAGGGATACGACCCTAACCAGGTGGTCGAACCCGGAATTTGGTCGAGTCGCGGAAAGGATGCCGATCGGAATGCCGACAACGATGGCGATCAGCACGGCGAATACGGAAATTTCCAGCGTGGCCGGCAGACGGGCCAATATTTCATCCGCTACCGGCTTGCCGGACTTGAGCGACCTGCCCATGTCGCCCTGAATTAGGCCCGTCAAGTATTCAAGAAATTGCTGCAGCAGCGGGGCATCGAGATTCAACTGCGCGCGCAATGCGGCAACCTGGCTTTCGGTGGCGCCGGGTCCGAGCAGCGTAACCGCCGGATCTCCCGGAATAAAGCGAACCAGCGAGAAAACGATCACCAGGACAACGAACAGCACCGGCATAAGCGCTAGCAGCCGCCGGATCACGAAATCGAACATTGAGGCGGGTCGGCGTCGCTTATGGAAGAGCCAGCGCTCTCAAGGCGCTGGCTCAGATATTTGCCGCAGGCTCAGTTTTTCGCAACGCTCCAGTATTCATTCAACGGCGGCGCGCTGTTCACGACCAGCCCGCTGACATTGGACCGCGCGAATACGATCAGCTTGGGACTGAACAGGTACGCGCCCGGCACCCGGTTTACGAGCTGTTCCTGAATTTCGAAATAGAGCTCCCGTCGCTTGTCCATATCCGACTCCTGCTGAGCGGACAGGATCAGGCCGTCAAGCTCCTTGTCTTCGGGCATCCGGAACGTCATCGCGCTGTCCGCTAGTCCCGAATAATAGCCGATCGTGATATGGGCGTCGGGATCGTTGTACCAGGGCTGCCTCCCGTCAAGCGCGATTTTATGCTCGCCGCCCGTATGAAGCGCCCGGTAGGTCGGGAACTCTGTCTGCGCGATCTCGACATCGATGCCCACGTCCGCGAGATTGGCGTGCACGAACGTGGCCAGCGCGCCCCATAGCGACCCTTGGAAGCCGTAGAGTTTCAGATTCCAGTCGGCGGGGTCGACGCCGGCTTCCGCAAGCAATGCTCTGGCTTTTTCCGGATCGTAACCCGGCGCCATCTCCGTTACCTTTGGATTGAAGGCCCAGCTGTTCGACGTCAGCGGTCCGTAGACACGGCTTGCGGTGCCGCCGAAGATGCCGCCAAGCAGCCCGTCGTAGTCGATTGCGTGCGCAACCGCGCGGCGGACCCTCACATCGTTAAACGGACTGTCGGGATGCGAGTTGTTAAATTCCAGCTGTCGAATGATTTGGCTGGGACTTTCCAAAATCTGGATATCGGGATTTTTCGCGAAAGCTTCCATTTCTTCCAGTGGAACCGCGGAAAGCTGCCCCGATTGCTGGATGACGTCAATGCCGCCGTTTTCCAATTCCAGCCGCCGGGTCGACGCTTCGGGTATCACGCTGTAAATCAAGCGCGAAAGTTTCGGGGCGCCGCGGAAGTAGTCGGGGTTCGCATCCAGAACGACGCGGGTGTCCGCCTGATAGTCCCGAAACTTGAACGGTCCGGTTCCAACCGGGTTGTTCGTGAAATCGTCGCCGTGCTCCGCAACTGCCGCCGGGCTTACGATTGCCGACTGCGGCTGCGCGAGGATAGACATGAAAGCGGGATAAGGCCGGGAAAGCCTAATCGTCAATTCAGTAGGCGAACTGGCCTCTATGCTCTCGATGAGGCCAAGCGTGGCCTTCACGTAGGCATTCAGCTCCATGGTCCGTTCAAAGGAAAACTTTACGGACGCAGCGTCAAACGGCGTGCCGTCATGGAACGTCACGCCGTCCCTAAGGATGAAATCGAAGGTCATGCCGTCTTCGGAAATCGTCCAGCTCTCGGCTAGGCGGCCTTCCAGCTCGCTGAACTCCGGCGGAGTCCAGGCAACCAGAGTGTCGAAAACATTCAGGATGATTTCGCTGCCGATCGGCCAAGCCCTGTTCGTGCCCGGCTCCAGTCCCCTGGGGTCTGACGGAACAGCGACAGCCAGAGTTGACGCCTCCTGCGCTTCTGCGGAGCCCGCCGCCAGGCAAGAGGCAACAAGGGCGTTAGCCAAAATGTGCCGTAGTTTCATTTTTTCCTCCCATGCGTTGATTGAAGTTCGCCGCCAGCAGAGCGAAATTCGGTTGTTTACATGTACAGTCCAACAAACCGCACCCCCGCGGCTTAAGTCCGGGCGGAGCAATGAAACCTAATCCTAAGAGCATCAAAATCCGGGTTCCGCGAAGGTCGTCCAGCTAGCGGAACTTCCAAGCGAGCTGCGCCGGAGCTAGGGTTTCGCTCCGCGCCTGACCGGTCTCTTGGGGTTGGTAACCCACTGCGACCAAGATCCGGGATACATGGCGGCGTCGATTCCGATCGCGGTCAAGGCCAGCACGGTATGCGCCGCCGACATACCCGCTCCGCAATAGACTCCAACGGGTCGCTTCCCGTCGATGCCATACCCCCGGTACATCTCCTCGAGAGTTTCGCTGTCCGCGAAATACCCGTAGTCGGTCACGTTGTCAAGAGCGGGGGCGCTGACTGCGCCGGGGATGTGCCCGCGTTTTGGATCGCCGCCGGTCCGAGCGCCGCCGATGTAGTTCGGGCGGATCCGAGAATCGAGCAAGACGCCGTCTCCGACGAAAATGTGCGCTTGCTCAGCTCCGAATTCGGGCATGTTCCCGGGTGCCAGTTCTATTGAGCTGCAAGATGCGCCCGTACTTTCCCGCGACAAGGGAAAACCTTCCGCCATCCACCCCGCCAACCCACCGTCCAGGACGCGGACATCAGGTAGGCCGGCCCATTTCAGCACCCACCATCCTCTCGCGGCGGTCAAGCTGCGGTCCCTGTCGTAAAGGACAACGGTCCGGTCGCGGGACAATCCCCAGGAACGGGCCGCCTTTTGCAGATTATCAATATTCGGCAGCGGGCGGTCCCCGCTGTCCGCGGTCGCCTTGGCTGCAAAGTCGGAATAGGCTTCGGCGTCGACGGCGCCCGGAAGCCACTGTCCGCACCGCGAATTCCTGCCCGTGTAAGGGCAAACGGACTGTACAGCCAGAATTGACGGCGGACTGTCGCTCCGCAGCATGTTCATTAGATCAGCCGGAGCGACCAAGGATTTCTTTCGCAATTCCAACAATTCTTGCTTGCCCATGGCGCGCCCTTGCCTCCATTATGCCTAGTATCACCATAATGCGAAATTCGCCAAATGCATGCGTTGAATCGGCAATTGCTTCGAATTCCGAAGGGAGCTTGGTAGATTGAGCGTTCTCTCCGTAAGAAACCTCACTGCGTCCTTCCGGCATGGAGACGGATGGAACGCGGTTGTCGACGGCGTGAATTTTGATATCGAGATCGGCAAAACCGTTGCCCTGGTTGGTGAATCCGGTTCGGGAAAGAGCGTTACCGCTTTGTCGATCATGGGGTTGCTTCCCCGGAAATCCACTCTAGTCACGGGTCAGGCCTTTCTCGACGGCACGGACCTTCTTCGCCTTTCCGACAAGGAAATGGAACTGTTTCGCGGAAATCGCATTGCCATGATCTTTCAAGAGCCGATGACTAGTCTCAATCCGGTTTATTCCGTCGGCAGGCAAATTGCCGAATCGCTGATACGGCATCAGGGAATGGCGAGGCGAGAGGCCCTGAGAGAGGCCGTGCGATTGATGGACAGGGTTCGGATTCCCGCCGCCTCGTCCCGTTCGCGCGAATACCCGCACGAAATGTCCGGCGGCATGCTGCAGCGCGTGATGATCGCGGCGGCACTTGCCTGCCGACCGCGGCTGCTGATCGCGGATGAACCTACAACTGCGCTCGATGTAACGATTCAGGCCCAGATTCTTCAGCTCATCAAGGAACTCCAGGATGAACAGGAAATGGGCGTACTGTTCATTACCCACGACATGGGCGTGGTCGCGGAAACCGCTGATCGAACAGTCGTCATGTACCGATCAAGGATGCTGGAGCAAGGAAGTACGGCTGAAGTCTTCTTGAGTCCCCAGACAAGGTATACTCGAACCTTGCTGGCCGCCGCACCGCGCCTAGGCGAAATGGCGCGCGCAAAATCGCCCCAGCCTTATTTTTTGCCCGGTTCCTCAACGAATTCCGTAAGTCGACGCGACACGGTGGAGCGCGACGCATCTCCATTGCTGAGTGTCCGGAACCTGTCGACACGGTTCGATATTCGCAAGGGCCTGCTCGGGCGGGTGGTTGGACGCATCCATGCCGTCGAAGACGTATCATTTGACCTGGCGAAGGGCGAAACACTGGCGCTGGTCGGAGAATCAGGTTGCGGAAAATCAACCACGGGGCGTTCCATCCTCCGCCTTGTCGAGCCATGTGGCGGCAAAGTCGTCATGTCGGGGCGGAATCTCGCCACGCTCTCCGCCTCGGCCATGAAACGGCAGCGCCGGTCGATGCAAATGATCTTCCAAGATCCGTTCTCGAGCCTGAACCCTAGAATGCGGGTAGGGGAGGCGATCGTCGAGCCGATGATCTACCACGGGATTGCAACCCGTCGAGAGGCCGGAAAAAGAGTTTCCGCCCTTCTTGAGCAGGTCGGCTTGTCGCCGGACATGGCCAATAATTGGCCGCATGAATTCTCCGGCGGCCAGCGTCAGCGCATTGCGATCGCGCGAACATTGGCTCTTAATCCCGCCCTGATCGTCGCCGATGAATCCGTATCGGCGCTCGACGCGACCATCAAGGCGCAGGTTGTGAACCTTATGATGGAATTGCAGGAGAGTCTTGGCCTTTCGTACTTGTTCATTTCGCACGATATGGCTGTCGTAGAGCGTGTCAGCCACCGCGTTGCGGTTATGCTGCTTGGCGAAATCGTTGAAATCGGCCCGCGCGACTTGGTCTTCAATTCCCCCCGGCACCCCTACACTAGGCGCTTGCTTTCGTCGGTGCCAATTCCCGACCCGGCGCGTAGGCGGCATCGGCGGAATATCCCGCCGACCGAGTTGAAAAGCCCGATCCGGCCCCCCGATTATGCGCCGCCAAAACGTGACTATCGGCAAGTCGGCCCGGGTCACTTTGTAATGTTCGGCGGCTAGGCTGCGATCGCTGCGGATTCGAAATAACGCAGCGTGCGAAAAATCTTCGTCCTCAATCCAAACGAATCGGCTCGCGCAACTGCTTCAATCGACGGGCGCGCTCATCCGCTTCGCGCCGTTGCAAGGCGCGGGATTGCGCGCGGCTGCATTTCGACGGCGACGGATCGGATGCTCATGGCAAAGACGTGGCGGCAATGGTCCTTAATCTTGCCCGGCATTGGAGGGCAGCGTTGTCGTTGCCGTACTTTTTTTTAGATCCCGGCGTGATGAAAGCTAAAACCCTTGTCGCAGTTCCGGCAATCGGAGTCGCCGGGGCCGCAAGCTGCGCCGCCCTTCAGCATGGCAGTCTTTTCGATGTGATTTCCCTCGACCCGGCAACTGGAGCGCACGTGCATATCGTTCACTTGGCGGCGGGTGCCGGATTTGACCTCGTTGAGAGCTTCTCCGCTCTTGCTTTGCTGCTAGCCCGACTACTGCTGTTATGATAGAACCGAATTGCCTGCGCGGCTCATGTCGATCTAGGATTGCATTGGAACGGGATCGCGCGGTGGAAGGCGGGCCGGCCGGCAAGATAGTCGAAATTTTATGTCCAGTCGGCCTGCGAGTTGCGCAGCCTGGACTCGAACCCATCTCGATGCCTGCAAGATCCAAGGGAAATGGAATTGACGACATTTGATTTCGAAACCGTAATTGAAAGGCATGGTACGGAAAGTGCCAAATGGTCTCGCTATGCGCCCGATGTGATGCCGATGTGGGTTGCGGACATGGATTTCTCCCCAGATCCCGGAATCATTGCGGCGATCAGAGATAGGCTCGACCATCCGATGCTGGGCTATGGAATTCCCACGGACGATCTCCGAAGCACACTCGTAAGCGCCATGTTTCGCGACTATGGCTGGAGCATCGAACCGGATGCGCTGGTGTTCCTTCCAGGAGTGGAACCGGGCTTCAATATGGCTCTTCGCTCTTTTCTAGCGCACGGCGACGGGGTCGTTCTAGAAACGCCGGTATACAAGGCCCTGCTGGTCGCGCCCGAATTCTGCCGGCTCCGGCGACTTGACGTTCCGCTCCAGCCCGATGGCCACGGTCGCTGGCGTTCGGAACCGGCGCGGCTGGAGCAAGCCGCAGCCCGAGCGAAAGCGCTGCTGCTGTGCAATCCGCAAAACCCAACCGGGCGCGTGATGACTCGGAGTGAAGTCGAATGCCTCGCGGATACTTGCCTGCGAAACAACCTGGTCGTGATTTCCGACGAAATTCACTGCGGACTCACATTGGATGGCCGCGAACATGTTCCGATCGCTTCCTTGTCCAGAGAAATCGGAAAAAAAACGATAACGCTGATGGCGGCGAGCAAGACCTGGAACATTGCGGGCCTCAAAGCCGCCTTCGCAATCATTCCCGACGGCGAGATGCGTTCGAAGTTCGCCGCCGCCCGAGCCGGGATGGTCGACAGCGTTAACATACTGGGACTAGTTGCCATGAAGTATGCTTACGCCAATGGCGAGAAATGGCGGAAAGCCGTTACATTGCAACTCGCGGAAAACCGGGACTTGCTCCAGTCAATTGTCAGGCGGGCTATGCCCGAAGCCGGAATGATTCCAGCCGAAGGCAGCTACCTTGGCTGGGCCGATTTCGGTCGGTATGGCTTGCCGGCCGCGCCCAGCAAGTTCTTTCTCGAAAACGCGAAGGTCGCGCTGAGCGACGGCGCGGAATTCGGCGCGGGATACGAAAACTGGGTGCGGATTAACTTCGGCTGTCCGCCAGCCATGCTGCGGGATTGTCTCGATAGGATGGAAAAAGCCATAAATAGACAGAGTCCATCGGCAAAATAGCTTTGCGACGCGGCTACTGAAAGTCCGAGCCGCGCTTCGCGCCGAGGCGAAGGCCGAAAGAAGCGAACGCGGACGCGAATTTAAATCCGGCGCTCTCGCGCATAGCCGATGTTGACTTACTAGGCCGCGATCAGCAGCGATGCGATGAGGATTGCCGGGCACGGCAGAGACATGGTCTTCAACTCTAAAGGCAAAACCGGCGCAAGCCATACCGACAGATCAAAAAAATCACGCTAAACCGAACCATGTATTCGCCTTGCACTAGCGGAACGGTAGCGCTTCTGTGAATAAACAGGGGGTAAATTATGTATAAAGTGGGGAATATCCCTAATTATTTTTTTATTTCTATCGAATCGTAACATGGATGCTTCGTTGCAGAAGTACCCGACTGTGTTTCTGGAATGGGCTTTGCTCGCGTTTTTTGCGGACTGCATCGATAAAGTCCACTTCAATCCGAGAATTGCGCGCTTTTCTCCGGATGCTCGGGTTTTGAACAGCCCGTATCGCGATTTGAAAGATTTCTTCAAATCAAGGATAGCCCGGGCGGGAATCGAAATTATGGGTTAATAGTTCACGACAATGATGAAACCGTCACACGAAAGCACGCCGAATTGATGAGGGAATTTCATCTGAATCAAACGTTTTGGATTCGGATCGAGAAATTATCGAAACGCCGCTTTTCGTCGATAGCGTTGTGGCCGGCATGGCGCAAATCGCCCATCTCTGCGGCCATTCGTCAAGACAACTACATTGAAAATGATGAGACCGAGTTGGTTAACCGCATATATAAACGTGCTGATCGCCATGCTAAAAGAATAGTCGGCGTTCGCCGCTTCGCAAACGACGCTTGCCAATGCGCCATCCGCCGCGGTCGTCGTATCCAGCTCTCTTCGGATTACCCGTGAATGCAAATGGCTGCGGCCGGATCCGAGGGCAAGCGCCCCGAGCGAGTAATTGCCCGAATGATTGGCCCGCGACCTGTACAGTCGGACTCGAGACGGACGATTGATGCCCGCGAATACAGGAAAGGGGACGGGAAAGTCCAAGTCCCGGTCCGCAATGGCTAGCTCAACTTCGCGATCAGGGCATGAATTTCGCAATGGTTGCCAAATCGGGCGCAATGTTGCAATTCAAGCTTGAAAGCGTCGCCCGCTGCGCTCGAATCCAAACCCCGGCTTCGCATCAGGAAGACTTGACCAAACTTGCGCGAACGCTATCAAGGAGATGCGAGCAGGCGCGGATATTTCAGTTTGCGGAGAATGCAGAGATGACGCACGATGAACCCGAAACGGTTATTGTCGAAACTGAGCGCGTTTCCTGCGACGGCGGCGGCGTGCTAGGGCATCCAAAGGTGTGGTACCAGATTCCTCGCGACACCGGGCGCGTCGAATGCGGATACTGCGACAGGGTCTTCGTACTCAAGGGATGGGAAGGCTCCGAAACCAAATGACTTCGCCCATTGCCTCCAGCTGTCCCGGACGAATCGAGTAGACTATGGAATTCGGACTCGGACACCATTTGCAGCTTGTCGACGGCTCGGGTTTCGTCTTCCGAGCTTTTCATCAGGCGGAGTACAGCTTCAATAAGGAGTACCGATATAGAACCGACGGGCTGCCCGTTGGCGCGGTGCACCTGTTCTGCAACATGCTGATGAAGCTGGTCGAGGACCGGGACAGTCCCGACGCTCCGACGCATTCAGCGGTAATTTTCGATACGCCCGCCGCTACGTTTCGAACCGAGATCTATCCGGAATACAAAGCACACAGGCCTCCTGTGCCGGAAGATCTCGTGCCGCAATTCTCGATCGTTCGGGACGCGACGAGAGCATTCGGCTTTCCGTGCATTGAATTGGACGGATTCGAAGCCGACGACCTGATTGCAACCTTCGCCTGCCGCGCCAGGGATGCCGGCGGGAAAGTCACGATCATTTCGTCCGACAAGGATTTGATGCAGCTGGTCGGCGGCGGCGTCGAGATGCTCGATACGATGAAGAATCGGCGAATCGGCATCGAGGAAGTGGTCGGGAAATTCGGCGTCAATCCCGACAGGGTCGTCGATGTGCAGGCATTGTCGGGCGACCCGGTGGACAATATTCCGGGTGCGCCGGGCATCGGCCCGAAAACGGCCGCGCTGCTTATCAACCAATACGGGGACCTGGAAACCCTTCTAGAGCGGGCCGGGGAAATCAAGCAGCCGAAGCGTCGACAGACGCTTGTCGAAATGTCCGAGCAGATTCGGATATCGCGCAAACTGGTTCAGCTTCGCGCGGATGCTCCCGTTCAAGAGAATCTCGATGAACTGGAAATCAAGACGCCCGAGGCGCCGACCCTCCTGCCGTTTCTGCGCAGCATGGAATTCCGAACGATCACGCGTCGCGCCGCGGCGAAGTTTCCTTCTCCTAATTTAGAAGCGGGCGAGGCCAAGCCCGATTCGGGAGTGGACAATGAAGCCGCCAATGTACCGTTCGACCGGACAAAGTACGAATGCGTTCGCGACGAGGACGGGCTACGGGCGTGGGTGGATCGGATTCGCGAAACCGGCTTTGTTGCCGTCGATACTGAAACGACGGGGCTGGACGAAATGCGGGCGGAGCTGGTCGGGGTCAGCCTATCCGTCTCGCAGGGCGACGCATGCTATATTCCCGTTGCGCACAAGGTCGGGAATCTCGGCGAATTTGACGGCGACGTCCTGGCTGAAGGTCAAATCGACCTGAATGCGGCGATCAGCCTGCTTCGCCCGATTCTAGAAGACGATTCGATTCTCAAGATCGGCCAGAACATCAAATACGACATGAAGATTCTCGCGCGGTACGGGATGCGAATCGCTCCGGTCGACGACACGATGCTCATGTCGTACGCGCTTCACGGCGGACTGCACAGGCATTCGATGGAGCATCTTTCGGGCCGCTATCTCAGTCACGATCCGATCCCGATCAAAAAACTGCTCGGCACGGGAAAATCCGCGAAGACGTTCGACCGTACTGATATCGCTTCGGCGACGGAGTATGCCGGGGAAGATGCGGATATCACGCTACGCCTTTGGAAGAAATTCCGGCCCGAGCTTTCCGGTGCTCGCGTTTCAACAGTCTATCACACCCTCGAGCGCCCGCTCGTGCCCGTCCTCGCCGACATGGAGCGCGCCGGCATCAAAGTCGACAGCTCGCATCTCGGGGAAATGTCGAAGGAGTTCCAGGAGAAAATTGCGGATTTAGGTACGCGCATCCATGAAGCGGCGGGCGAGGAGTTCAATGTCGGAAGCCCTGCCCAGCTCGGCGAGATATTGTTCGAAAAAATGAAACTGCCCGGCGGCAAGAAGAGCAAATCGGGCGCCTACGGGACGGGAGCCGACATTCTCGAGGATCTCGCCTCGGAAGGCTTGGAGCTTCCCGCGCTCGTTCTGGACTGGCGCCAGCTATCGAAGCTGAAATCGACTTATACGGACGCGCTGCAGGAACACATCCATCCCGAGACGAAGCGCGTTCACACGTCCTATTCAATCGCCGGCGCCAACACCGGGCGACTCGCGTCGACCGACCCGAATCTCCAGAACATTCCGGTTCGTACGGAGGAAGGCCGAAGAATCAGAGAGGCATTCGTGCCGGAGAAGGGATGCGTCCTCCTGTCGCTGGACTACAGCCAGATCGAACTGAGGATTCTTGCGCACGTCGCTGAAATCGAAACATTGCGCCAGGCGTTCAACGAAGGCCAGGATATCCATGCCCTGACGGCTTCGCAGATGTTCGGAGTTCCCGTCGAAGGCATGGACCCGATGGTGCGGCGCAAGGCCAAAGCGATTAATTTCGGCGTGATCTACGGGATTTCGGCGTTCGGCCTCGCGAGGAATCTTCGCATTCCCAGAACGGAAGCGAAGGATTTCATCGACCGCTACTTCGTGCGATTTCCGGGCATTCGCGCCTATATGGAGAACACGGTCGAATTCGCGAAGCGGCATGGCCATGTCGAGACGCTGTTCGGACGAAAAATCCATACGCCGATGATCAATTCGGGCGGGCCTCAGGGCGCCTTCGCAAGGCGCGCCGCCATAAACGCGCCGATACAGGGCACCGCAGCCGACGTTATCCGGAGAGCCATGATCCGAATTCCGAAAGCGATTGCCCGACTTCCCGCTACGATGCTGCTGCAGGTTCACGACGAGCTTCTCTTTGAAGTCGAGGAAACAGCCGTTGACGACGCGATCGATACGATCCGAAACGTCATGGAAACCGCGTCGATGCCGGCCGTGGAGTTCTTCTCTCCGCTCATCGTGGATTCGGGCAAGGGGATGAATTGGGCCGAAGCGCATTGAGCGCAGCCGCTCGGCTTCAAGTTCTGGCCCTGGACCCCGGTTGATTCGATCCTCGCTTCGCGCCCGGAGCCGGTTCCGGAATTTCGGCACCCGGCGATTGGCGGACTCGTAGCCCTACTCGAGCTCCGAGGAGGGTATGAACGGAAAAAAGGTTCCCTTGGACCAAAGTCCGAATTGCGATTCGCCGTCGATGTCCTCGTGGACGCAGGCTTCCACGAGCCTGTAGAAGCTCTTCCTGTCGATCAGAGCCTCCAGATTGGCCCGAACGAGCACGTAGGGCGAAACTTCGCCCGTTTCCGCATCGCGCACGACGCGAATGGGACGCTCGGCTCCGGCCGTGGCGGAATCGTCGACGTTGGTCGTGAATGTCACGGCCTGGTCCCGTCCTTCGCCTTCAACGGCGAAGTCGATGGCGACGAACGGCGCGTCGTCGACCTTGATGCCCGCCTTCTCAACCGGGGTGACAAGGAAAAAGTCGTCGTCGTCCTTGCGAATTATGGACGAAAACAATTTGACTAGCGGCTTTCGGCCGATCGGCGTTCCCAGATAGAACCACGTTCCGTCCCGAGCAATTCGCATGTCGAGATCTCCGCAAAACGGCGGATTCCAGAGATGCACCGGCGGCGGACCTTTTTTGCGGGAGGATTTTATCGATTCCATGAGCCGTTCGGCGGTCGTTGCGGATGCTTGATCCTTGATTTGATTCTTGGCCATTGATTTTTCGATGCGGAATTTCTTGTGCTTGCCTTAAGCCGGGCTAGGGGCGATTATGCTACCCGCTCCGACAATAGCGGAACACTCGGAAAATGTCATGGATGCCGATTCGGGAAATTTACTTGGCGAAATCGAGGCGCTGAGCGAAACTCTGCGCGAAGTCAAAAGCATGATCGGCCGCAGAATCATCGGCCAGGAAGCGGTCGTGGATCTTGCCCTGACGGCGCTGCTTTCGGGCGGGCACGCGCTACTGGTCGGCGTTCCGGGACTCGGCAAGTCGCGGCTGGTCGAAACCTTGGCGGTCGTCATGGGATTGTCGAGCAGCCGTATTCAGTTCACGCCCGATCTCATGCCCGCCGACATTGTCGGCTCGGAAGTTCTGGAAACCGGCGACGAGGGCAAGCGGCGATTCCGCTTTATCGAGGGGCCGGTATTCTGTCAGCTGCTCATGGCGGACGAGATCAATCGCGCAAGCCCTAGAACGCAGTCGGCTCTGCTGGAAGCGATGCAGGAGCGCAGGATTTCCATCGCCGGCATCGACCGCGATCTACCCGCGCCGTTCCATGTTCTCGCCACCGAAAACCCGATCGAGTTGGAAGGCACCTATCCGCTGCCCGAGGCGCAGCTCGACCGGTTTCTGGTCAAGATCGACGTCGATTATCCCGCGAGGGACGCGGAGCGCCGCATCCTCCTGGAGACTACCGGGCCGGATCAGGAGGAGATCTCGAACGTGCTGGGGCCGCCGGACCTGGTCGCCGCGCAGAGAATCGTGCGCAGAATGCCTGTAGGAGATTCGGTCGTCGAACACCTGCTCGACGTCGTTCGCGCCTGCCGCCCGGACTCGAGCGAAGCATCGCCCAGAGTTTCCTCCTCGGTCGTCTGGGGGCCTGGGCCGCGAGCGGCTCAGTCGCTCATGCTTGCCGTTCGCGCAAGGGCGCTGCTCGAGGGAAGGCTCGCCCCGTCGATCGACGATGTATCCAATCTGGCGCGGCCGGTGCTCGGCCACCGAATGGCCCTGTCCTTCGCCGCGCGTTCGCAGGGCGAGAATCTTGGCGATCTCATACAAGAGGTCGCTCGGAAGTCTCGGCCGTGACGGCCTCGACCGAGCGTGCTGGCGCGGTTCTCGCCGAGCGCGCGGATGCCGAAAGCAGGCTGCTTCCGCCCGCGCTATTGACGGCGCGAAGGCTGGCTTCGGCCTTTGCTCCGGGACGGCACGGCAGGCGAAGGCCGGGCCAGGGCGAGGAATTCTGGCAGTTCAGGCCGGCGAGGCACGGCGATGCCCGCCGTTCGCTGGACTGGCGCCGATCGGCCCGTTCGGACAGGCTTTTCGTGCGGGAAAGGGAAGCGCAGATTCCGCATTCGCTTATGATCTGGGTCGATACTTCGCGGTCCATGGGGTATTTCAGCGGCGAGCATCCTCCTAAAGTCCATTGCGCTTCCGTAACGGCGCTTGCGCTGGCTCTTCTCGCCGTTCGGGGCGAAGAAAAAGTCGGGCTGATGAACTTCGGAGCCAAGCCGGGATCCGGACAGGCGCAGGTCGAACGCATGGCGTATTTCCTTTCGGAGGCCGACCGCGACCGGGAATTCGGGGAGCCGCCGCCGATCGAACTTGCCGGCGGGAGGCAGCATGTCCTGATTTCGGATTTTCTGGGGCCGTGGGAGCGAATCGAATTCTATTTGAGGGAGGCGCTCGGCGCCGAAGGCGCGATTCTGCAAATTCTCGACCCGAGCGAGATGCGATTCCCTTTCGCGGGAAGAACGGTATTCTTGAGCGCGGGCGGATCGGTTCAGCATGAAACTTTTCAGGCTCGCGGCATCCGAAGCGGGTATCTGGAAGCGCTCGAGGAGCGTCGCTCCCGACTGGCCTCGCTCGCCGGTTCGCTGGGCTGGCAATTCCGAAGGCACCTGACCACCAGCCCTTATGCGCCGACGCTTCTTTGGCTATTGGGAGCGCTGGAGAGAACCGGATAATCGATGCAGTTCATAGGACCGGTTGGATTCACTGAGCCGCTCGCATTCATAGGGCTTGCGGCGCTCCCGGTGATTTGGCTTCTCCTGCGGGCGCTGCCTCCGCCCGCCAGAAGAATAATTTTTCCGGCGGCGATCCTGCTGAAAGGGCTGCGGGACAGCGAGGCCGATGCGAAAACAACGCCGATCTGGCTTCGAATCGCGAGGCTGGCGGCGATCGGCGCGATGATTGCGGGATTCTCCGGGCCGGTGCTCAACCCGGAGTCGCAATTGGCCGGGTCGCCAAGCCGACCGCTGCTTATTCTGCTGGACGGGAACTGGGCGGACGCCTTCGACTGGAGCGACCGCATCGAAAAGGCGGGCGAATTTCTGGATTCGGCCGCGAGATCGGGCAGGCCCGTCGCGCTGGCGAAACTGACGGATCGACCCCGAGAGCTCATCTTCAAGGACGCCGAAGACTGGGCGGGGACTCTGTCTGCGATGGAGCCGAGGCCCTGGGAGGCCGACGAGACTAGCGTCGCGGAATGGCTCAAGTCGGCTTTCCCGGGCGAATTCGACACCTACTGGCTGACCGACGGCCTCAATCGCGGCGGCAGATACGAATTGGCCGCGGTATTGGAATCCAAGGGCGAGCTATCGGTGCTTGAACGCGCCGAAATCGTGGCCCTGCGACCGCCGGAGTTTAGCGACGGCGGCGTTGCGCTTGAAGCGGTGCGGCTTGGCGACGCCGCCGCCGCGACTTTCGCGGTCGACGCGGTTGGAACGGACCCCGCCGGCGCCGAGCGCGTATTGGCAACGTCGGAAATGGAGTTTCTTCAGGGGGAATCCACCGCTGCCGTCCGGTTTTCCCTAATGAGCGAGGTCAGAAACCGAATCGCGTATTTCAAAATTCGAGGCGCGTATTCGGCAGCCGCGGTCTCGCTGTCGGGAGACTCGCTAATTCGCCGAAAGGTCGCGCTGCTGGGCGGGCGAGCCGAAGCCGAAGGCCAGGAGCTCCTGTCGCCGCTGCATTTCCTAAGACGGGCGCTTGAATCCAATTCGGAAATCATTGAAGGCTCGCTCGACGAGGTCTTGAACGCGGCGCCGGACGCGCTCGTGCTGTCCGATACGGCGCAATTGACCGAGTTCGAATCCCTTAAGCTGCTGGCCTGGGTGGAGGCGGGCGGCTCGCTGCTTCGATTCGCGGGGCCGAGGATGGCGGCGAGCGCATCCGACAAAACGCTGGAAGACAGGCTCCTGCCGGTCCGGCTGCGCGCTGGCGGCCGAATAATCGGCGGCGCGATGTCGTGGGGGGAATCGCGCAATCTGAAGGCATTCGAAGAGGGGTCGCCATTTTTCGGGCTGCCGATACCCGACGACATAAAAATTACCGCCCAGGTGCTGGCCCAGCCCGAACCCGAGCTCGCAAGCAAGGTTCTCGCATCGCTTGAAGACGGCACTCCGATAGTGACAAGAAAGCGCGTCGGCTCGGGAAGCATCTATCTGTTTCACGTTACCGCCAATGCGGAGTGGTCCAATCTGCCGCTGTCGGGACTGTTCATCGACATGCTTGACCGGCTTGCGATCATGACCCGAGGAAATGCCCAAAACCGGCGCGATCAGATCGCGAAATTGCCTTGGATGCCCGAGCGGCTTCTGGACGGCCGCGGCGCGCTGAGGCCGGTCGACTACGCGAAGCCGGTGCCGGGCCGGCTGCTGATAGAAGAAGATGCAAGCGAGCTGGCGCCGCCCGGAATCTATCGGAACGAAGGCAAGCGCGTTGCCCGGAACGTATTCGGCCGGTCCAAGTCCCTCGAACGGGCGCGATGGCCCGGGGGCATTGACGTCGTTCCGCTCGCGAGAGGCGCCGAAACGCGGCTCAAGGGATTCTTGCTGGCGCTCGCGCTCGCGCTGCTGGCTTTCGATGCCGCCGCGTCTCTTTGGCTCGGCGGACGATTCCGAGGATTTCCGTCGTCGGCGGCCGCGACAGCGGCGGCGGTCGCATTCGGCTTCGCTCTGCTCCCGACCGTCGCGTCGAGCGATGACCGCAAAGCGCTTTGGGCGACGGCGGAAACGGTCCTCGCGTATCTGAAAACGGGCAATCCCGAAATCGACGACGTGTCGCGGGCCGGGCTGCGAGGACTATCCCGTCAGCTATCGGAGCGAACGGCCGTCGAGCCCGCCGAGCCGGTGGCGATCGATCCCGAAATCGACGAGCTGGCCTTCTATCCGCTGATATACTGGCCGATCGCGGACGGTTCGTCCAATGGCCTTACGAAAAACGCCTTTGCGAAAATAAATGTCTATCTGCGCAGCGGCGGCATGATTCTGTTCGATACGCGGGATGCGCACCTCGCCGGCTTGGAAACCGGTTCCCGTCGTGCCGGGCTTATCGCCGAACTGGCCTCCGAACTCGATATTCCGCGCCTGGAGCCGCTGCGGGGCGATCACGTCTTAACTCGGTCATTCTATCTTCTCAGCGACTTTCCGGGCCGGCTCGCGGGCGGAAGGGTCTGGGTGGAAGCGGCTGCGGACAACGATCCGGCATCGGTTTTTTCCCATAGCTCGGTCAATGACGGCGTATCGCCCGTAGTCGTCGGCGGCAATGACTGGGCGGCGGCGTGGGCGATCGATTCCAGCGGCGCCGAGTTGTTTCCAGTCGGTCGAGGATCCGGAGGCGAGCGGCAGCGGGAGGCGGCGTACCGCTTCGGCATCAATCTTGTCATGTATGCTTTGGCCGGAAGCTACAAGTCCGATCAGGTTCATGTCCTGCGGCTGCTGAAGCGGCAGGGCAGCTAGGCGTGGGACAAAACGTCGTATTCGACCCATTGCTGCCGTGGCCGTTCGTATTGCTGGCTTTCGCTCTCGCCGCCGGGCAGCTGGTCGCGGGAGCATTCGGGCTATCGCGGTGGCCGGCGCGAGCGGCGGCGGCCATGCTGCTCGTCGCGGCCGTCGCCAACCCTTCGCTCAGGCAGACGGACCGAGAACGCCTTCCGGATATCGTGCTGCTCGGGGCCGACCGATCCTCGAGCCAGTCCCTGGGCGATCGCGCCCGGCAGCTTGAAGCCGCCTTGTCGTCGATCAGATCCGAAATTTCGGAACTGGGAAATGTTGAAATCAGGGAATTCTCGGTGGAGGACTCTCCTCCCGGTTCCGGGCGTGGAACCGAGCTCGTAGGTTCGCTTCGGCGCTCGCTCGCCAATGTCGATGCGGGAAGCATCGCTTCGGCAATTCTGGTTACCGACGGTCAGGCGCACGATGCGGATTCCGCGGCGAATTTCCCGTTTCCGGTTCACGCGGCGATTACAGGCAGCAGAAGCGCCTGGGACAGGCGATTTCAGATACTGAACGCGCCCGCCTTCGCCGTGGTCGGCGAACCCGTGTCGATTCTCGGCCGCATCGACGATGACGGCGTCGGCTCCGCCGGAACCGAAGCCCGGGTTTTCATGTCGGGCAAATCCGGCGAAGCCACCGCATTCCACGTGAATGTGGGCGAAGACTTCGAAATTCAGACGACGTTGGACAGCCGGGGCGAGAATTCCATTCACATTTGGACCGATGCCGACGACGGCGAGACCACCGCCCTTAACAATTCCAAGGTTTTGTCGATCAGCGCGGTGCGAGACAGGCTGAAGGTATTGCTGATTTCGGGAAAGCCGCATGCGGGGAAGCGAACCTGGCGAAATATCCTGAAATCGGATTCATCCGTAGATCTCGTGCATTTCACAATCCTTCGCCCCGCTCACAAGTCGGCGAAGGCCGAGACCGCCGAAATGGCGCTGATCGAGTTTCCGATCAAGGAGCTCTTCGTCGACAGGATTCATGAATTCGATCTCGTTATATTCGACAAATACCACCTGCAGGGAATTATCCCTCTGGACTACTTGCTGAACATTCGCGACTACGTGGAAAACGGCGGGGCGCTGCTGGTTTCGGCCGGGCCGGAATTCGCCGGCGCGGACAGCTTGTACAATTCCCTCGCCTTCGATTTTTTTCCCGCCGAGCCCACCGGATTTGTAATCGAGGAAGGCTTTCGTCCCAAAGTCACGAGTCTGGGGCGCAAGCATCCCGTGGCCGCGAATTTGCCCGGGGCGGGCGAAGCCGGCTCGGAGCCCGCCTGGGGGCGCTGGTTCCGAATGGTGGATTTGAACAATGTAAAGGGCGACGTGCTGCTGTCGGGACCGGATGAAAGGCCGCTTTTGATTCTGGACAGGTTCGGAAGCGGCCGGGTCTCCCTCCTCGCTTCGGACAACGCGTGGCTATGGAATAGAAACTTCGAAGGCGGCGGGCCTCAGAAGGAATTGCTTCGCAGACTTGCCCATTGGATGATGAAGGAGCCCGAACTCGAAGAGGAGGGGCTCTCGGCGGAGGCTGCGGGCAATCGGCTTCGCATCGTTCGCAATACTGTCGGCGAATCCGTCGATCCCGTTTTGCTGATTGCGCCCGACGGACGGGAAGAGAGCATAGGCTTGGAAGAGACGCGTCCGGGGCAATTCGAGGCATCGCTCGACGATCTGGAAGCGGGCAGCTACCGCGTCAGCGACGGATCCCGGACGGTGACTCTTGCGGTCGCCGCCCGGTCGCCGGAAGAATTCCGCGAAACGATAGCGACCAGCGAAAAAGTCTCCCGGCTCGTTGAGCGATCGGGAGGAGGCGTGTTCTGGATCGAAGACGGCATTCCCGGCGTGCGGATTGTTCGTTCCGGATCTGCGGCGGGCAAGGATTGGCTAGGTCTCGTTTCCCGCGAAAATTTCGCGACGGTCGACATTCGCCTGCGGCCGGTCGCCGACCCTCTGCTGCTTCTATTCCTAGCTGCGGCTCTAGCCGTATTGGGATGGTGGCGAGAGAATTAAGCCCGATGCCAATTCATGCTGCGCGCGGATCATGGTCGCCGATGCCGTGCCTCGGCGCTCGCCGGGCCAACCTCGTTCGTCCTTTGCCGGTATAGCCCATAGTACAATCGTCGCAGGTTCGAGGCTTAGGCGCAAAGCACGAAGCGCGGCCGCCCCGCCGTCAGCCAGCGCACCTTTTCGACAATGCCCTGCGCATCGATGCCGTAGTGGCGATAGAGTTCGCCGATCGAGCCTGTTTGGCCGAAATGCTCGACGCCGAGCGGGATTGTCTGATGCCCGACGACGCTTCCCAGCCACGAAAGCGTAGCTGGATGCCCGTCGATCACGGTCACGATCTTGGCATGTCGCGGGAGGCGCCCCATCAGCCGGTCGACATGGGAGCTGGCATTGGCAATTCCGCGCGAGCGGGCTCTTTGGGCAGCTGTCCAGCCCGCGTTGAGGCGATCCGCCGACGTCACGGCCAGCACCCCGATATCCCGTCTCGCCTCGGCCATCGCGCCCGCCGCCTTGATCGCCTCGGGCGCAATGGTTCCCTGGTAGGCAATCACAACCTCGCAGTTCGGCCCCGGTTCGCGCAGCCAATAGGCGCCGTCTATCGTGCCCTGCCGGAACGCGTCGTCGCGACGATTCCCGGGCTGCTCGACAGGGTTGGTCGACAAGCGCAGATAGACCGATCCGCCGGTTTCGTCCCTTAGCCAGGTGCGCTCGTCGGGGTCGCCCTCGCCGTCGCGCTGCAGATAGTCGAAAGCCCATTCCATGATCGCGGCGAGCTCGTCGGCAAAGGCTGGTTCAAATGCCGCCAGACCGTCCTGGGACATTCCGATTAGCGGCGTGCCCACGGATTGATGCGCGCCGCCTTCCGGTGCGAGCGTCACTCCCGAAGGCGTTCCGACAAGGAGAAAGCGCGCATCTTGATAGCAAGCGTAGTTCAGGGCGTCCAAGCCGCGCATTACGAACGGATCGTAGACCGTGCCGATAGGTATGAGGCGGAATCCGAACAAAGAGTGCGAAAGTCCGGCCGCGCCCAGGAGCAGCATCAGGTTCATTTCGGCGATGCCCAGTTCAATGTGCTGGCCTTCGGGAGCAAACTCCCACTTTGAAGTCGATGGAATGCGATGCGTCATGAATGCATCCGACAATGGCTTGCGCGCGAAGAGTTTCCGGCGGTTGACCCAAGGCCCGAGGTTCGTCGTGCCGGTTACGTCCGGCGAGGTCGCTAGGATGCGCGCCGCCAAATCGCTGTCGCCCTTGGACAGGCTGTCCAGAATTTTTCCGAAAGCGGCCTGCGTCGAGATTTCGCGAACCGGGCTAGGCTCAATTCTTGGAACCGCCAGTTTGGAGTCGGAAAAGCGCCTTTTGCCGCCGGAGAAAAAAGGCACCGAGGCGAGGAAGCTCTTCAGCGCCTCAGGATTTTCCACTCCTGCGAACGGCTCCCACTCTTCGCCGTCGGCCACGCCCATATGCGCCTTCCATTCAGCCATCTGCGTTTTGTTCATCAGCCCGCCGTGGTTGTCCTTGTGCCCCGCGATGGGCGTCGCCCATCCCTTGATCGTGTAGGCCAGAAAACAGGTCGGGCGATCGTGATCGATTGCGGCGAAGGCATCGGCCATCGTCTCCACGCAGTTGCCGCCGAGGTTTTCCATCAGCTCGGCAAGTTCATCGTCGCTCCGCTTGTCCAGGAGCGCGGTGGTCTGTCCCTGGTCTCCTAGGTCGTCCATCAATCGCTGCCGCCAGTTCGCTCCGCCCTGAAAGGTCAGCGCCGAATATTCCTGGTTGGGGCATGCATCGATCCAGTCGCGCAATCTCTCGCCGCCGGGTTCCTCGAAGGCCGCCCGCAGCAGCGCGCCGAATTTGATCCGCACAACGTCCCATCCCAATGTGGCAAAAATGCTCTCGATACGTTCGAACAGCCCCTCGCGCACGACTCCGTCAAGCGATTGACGATTATAGTCGATGATCCACCAGCAATTGCGCAGATCGTTCTTCCACCCCTCCTGAAGGCATTCGTACACGTTGCCCTCGTCAAGCTCGGCATCGCCTACTAGCGCCACCATCCTGCCGAGGGGCATGCCTCGCCCCCATTCCTTGGCCGCGATGTAATCCTGGACCAGCGAGGCGAACGGCGTGATTGCAGCTCCCAGGCCGACGGAGCCGGTTGAGAAGTCGACATCGTCCACGTCCTTTGTTCGCGAAGGATAGCTTTGCGCGCCGCCGAACCCTCGGAACTTCATCATTTTTTCCAATGGAAGATTGCCCATCAGATATTGCATCGCGTGAAAGATCGGACTTGCGTGCGGCTTCACGGCAACCCGGTCCTCCGGCCTCAGAGCCGAGAAATAGAGAGCCGTCAAGATCGAAACCATGGAAGCCGAACTAGCCTGGTGCCCGCCGACCTTTATGCTATCGGCATTTGGGCGAATGTGGTTGGCGTAGTGGATCATCCAATGGGATAGCCACAATATTCGCTGCTCGATGACTTTGAGGTGATGCGCCTGTGCTTTATTCCCGCCGGACATAATCAATACCCCGTTGATAATCCATCGAGGCGGCCCCGGTCTCAGGATACGATGCCTTACGAGAATTCTTCGCGAAAAACAGGAATTATGAATCCATCAACTTAGGATGCCCAGTGATGACTATAAGCATGCGGCAGGAAATCGGCAAAGCGAAATCTGATCGCCGCCCTCGGCAGGTCGACATTTCGTCGGCTTCGCTCGCGAATTCGATGCCCGACGCCGTGGAAATCCCGGCGCTGGATATTTTTCGATGTACAATCCGTTAAATCGCCGCGGCGGGTCGCATCCATCCGCTTCATCCAGCCAGATTATGGATTTTTCGGGGAAATGGCCGGCGCGTCGCCGCCATGCCGCAGCCGGCTTTGCGTTCAAGATTCTGCCGGCGCATGGCTTTGATCGCTAATCAAACGTGCCTCTCGCCAGCCGTTTCGCTGCAACCCCAGTCCAATCAATGGTATGCTCGCCGCAATCAGGGTCGCGGAAGGTTTCAAAGCGTTCGGCGAGCTGATCGGCGACCTTCAAATGCAGGTTGGCAATCCGCAGCCTGCCCGCCGGGCTTGAATTAGCGCTGCGCGCGATGCATTCAATTTTGTATCGAGTCTTCATGGAGAAGCAGGGCCTGATTTGCCGCTCCTAGGTCTCGTCAGCCGGATCGATTCCCTCAACATGGCTGGTCTTCGCCGGCCATCATGCGACCAGCGAAATTGTTGCGTTGCGCGGGAGAATAACTGCCGAGGCGGCGGCAGATGTTAGGATGGCGGAAATGCTCCCGACTCGGCAAGGTCGGCCCGCAGTAATGGGACGCCCTCGAGTCGACGAACGGCAGCCTTCCGTAGGCGAAGGCACGGTCTCTATGGATTCCGGGCGCTTGAATTCCGCATATCCGGTTTAACGAGCAGTGGCGAGGAAACGTGATCCACGGCGGGGACCGGGGCGCCGGCGCACGGCGACAGAGGCCGGTGAACTGCTGCTCCCCCGTCCGCTGATGAACGCGCCTCCCGCAACTCCGCGACAGCCCGCGGCGTCCATGATGGCGGCAGCCGGTGACTGCTCGCCGTCCAATGCCTTCGGAATCGGCGGAAGCGAAAACCTTAAAGTGAATTTACTCGCGCCTCATGGAACCAATGGGTGAAGCGATTCTAAATTTTGAGGCGACCGATTCGCGAACTTAATCCCGGAAGCCACTTGTCGACCGAGGTGCTTAAACACTCATTCTGTAGCGGTGCGGCACCAAGAGCAACCGTCGGTCGACCGCCTCGGCAGGATCGCTTCGCCGCCTGCGCCTGCAGTTCGAAGATTTGGCAGTTTTTAGCCCCCGCCTCTTCCAATGCGATATGTATTGGTATATGCTTCTCGGTAGAGGTTTGCTAGGTCGGGCTTCTGAGGGTGGGGATGTTTATAATCATTAACCAAATTCACTCCAAACCCCGTGCTTCACACTCATTCTGGATTAATGTCCGGACTTTTGCCCCGACTATATAATTTTGGGAGGATAGCAACTATGTACGTGAAACGAATTCACTTCGCGAGTTCTCTTGCGCTGGCCGCTGCGGCTGTTTTCGCGACGTCCGGCTTGGCGCAGGAGCGTGTCGTTCACCTTATGTCGGATGAAATCGCGCCGGAAAGCCAAGCCTTCTACCGGGCTGCCGCCGACGACTTCATGAGCGCCAATCCCGGCGTGATGATAGAACTCGATTTCCAGGGCAACATGGACGAGGCGCTTGCCGTGCGAGTCGCAGCCGGCGAGCCTCCGGAAATTGCGTCCATGCAGCTTGAGCGATTGCTTACCTATGCCGACCTCGGTCTTCTCGAGCCGGCAACATGGTGGTTCGAAAAATACGGCGACGACGTCGTGCCCTTGGCGTCGATTCCCTACAACGGCGTGCGCTGGGATATTCCCTACGCTCTGACCTCGGAAATGTGGTGGTATCGCAAGGACGTCTTGGACGAGGCCGGAATCGCGCCGCCACAGACTTGGGAGGACTTTCTGTCGGCTGCGCAGCAGCTCAACGATCCGGACAACAATTTCTACGGCATCGCGATCGCCGCAGGCCCGGGCGAGTGGACCGCGTGGCACTACGAAGTTCTGCTCTGGCAGAACGGCGGCTTCGTTTTCGATACCGACTTGAAGCCGATCGTCGACAGCCCCGAGTCGATCGAAGCACTAAATTTCCTGAAGCAGCTCCACCAGTATTCGCCCCCCGAAAGCTCGACTTGGGAATGGTGGGACAGCATTGACGCCTTCACCGCCGAATTGGTGGCGATTTCAATGTACGGAGGCCGCCTGCTGGTGCACGCCGCAAGGGACAATCCACCGCTGACCGAGCACACCAGGGTTCTACACCAGCCCATGGGGAAAATGCGCGCCGGGCCACTCAGCCGGAAATCCCACGCGATCATGTCGGAGGCGCCGAACAAGGATCTCGGCAAAGAATTCCTGGATTTCATGATGCAGCCGGAATACCTGCTGCCGTTCCTGCGTACGGTCCCTGTTCATCTCACGCCGCCGCTCGTGTCGTACCGCGACAGCCCGCTGTACATGGACGACCCTCTAATCCAGTCGCATATTGACGACATGATGATCGTCTACGACGCGGTAGCCTACGGGCGGTCTCTTGGCTGGGAATCGCCGGATCACCCGCCGAACTACTACGCGGGCGCCCTGAACGCGTCGAACATTCTTCCGCAAATGATCCAGATGGTGCTGCTGCAGGACGTTCCCGCGGAAGAAGCCGCCGCCTGGGGCAAGGAGAAGATTCTCGAATTGCAGGCCGACTTCGACGCTCAAAAGGCTGCGATTCAGTAGCCTCGGGGACCAGCTTCCTTTCGGCATACGTCTATTGCGGCTAGGGTCCCGGAATGGTCTCGGGAGGGCGGGCATGAACCGCCCTCCCGGTCGGAACGCCAGGTTAACCGGCAATTCGAATAGGTTTCGCCGCGTGCCGGCTTGATTGGCGGCGGCGGGACGGCATGTGCTTATGCATGGCGCGGGCGGCCGTCCGCGTTCCGGCCGCTGCCGGGGTCCGACGCGATTTCGGATTGCGGCCGCGCTGCGCGAATCGTCCTTGGCCCGGCAACCGGAAAATCTCGTTTCGTCGAAAGCGGCAATCTCATGAGCGCAAGTTCACGGAATTTCGGCGGTCCGCCAGCTGGAAGAACCGCTAGGCTTCAAGGGGCATCGCATATGCCGAGACCCGGCTTGCCTGGGCGATCGGCCTGAGGCTCGGCGGATTGGCCTTCTCGTCCGCAAAATCCGCAAGGCGCGACCGACGCGCTCCTCGCCTGAAATTCCGCGACGAGCGCATCTTCTACTACGTGGCTCTCGGCCCGACTGCCGTGGTGATCGCCTTCGTGATCGCTTTGCCGATCATTTACACGTTCGGCCTGGGATTTTTTGTCCAGAACACGCTGATACGCACTTGGCGCTTCGTCGGACTATCCAACTACATCGACCTTCTGACCGATGCCGATTTTTGGTTCGCGTTTTGGAACGGCATCGTTTTTACGGTCGGTTCCACCGCCGTCGCCACTGTATTCGGCCTTGCCATCGCGATCCTGCTGGACTGCAACTTCCGGGGACGCGGACCCCTCCGGGCGCTCGTGATATTTCCTTACATTGTGCCGTCGATCGTCGTGGCATTTATCTGGAAGTTCATTTTTAGCGGCCGCGGCATCCTAAACGACTTCCTAGGCTTTATCGGCGCGCAAGCCGTTTCCGTTCCCTGGCTCGGGGATCAAAGATTCGCAATGATGGCAGTTGTTCTGATATCGGCGTGGACGTGGTTTCCGTTCGCCGCGATCACTCTTCTCGCCGCGATCCAGAACGTGCCCGACAGCATCTACGAAGCGGCCGCGCTTGATGGCGCCGGCCCGGCTAAGCGCTTTATCCATCTGACTTTGCCGCTTCTCGCACCCGCTCTGATGGTCGTCGTGCTAATACGGGCGATTTGGGCCTTCCGAAACTACGACATGATCTGGCTGTTGACGGAAGGCGGCCCTATCGGCGCCACCGAAGTTCTGCCTATCATGGCCTACAAGGAGGCGTTCGGATTGTTCCGGATGGGCCATGCTTCGGCCGTGTCGGTTTCGCTGATGGTTTTCGTGACCTTGCTGGCGGCAGTGCATTTTCGCGTCGGCGCGCGGCTGCGCAAAGCTTACGACACGTCATGACTTCGCCTTCTCGTCCAGCGCACAAGCGGCTGCCGCGCCGCAACAGGCGCAAGACCTCCGCCATTCGTTCCGTCACGGTATTCGGAGGGGTCGTCCTTCTCCTGTTTCTTGTGCTGTTTCCGTTCTACTGGATGGTAACCGCCTCGATCAAGAATTTCCGGGAAATCTCGATCGAGCGAACGCTTGTCCCGCGGGAGGTCACGTTCAAGAACTACGTCGACCTGTTCGAGCAGACGAGCATTCTATGGCATCTGTTCAACACCGCCTGGATTTCCTGCTTCGTGACTTTCGTCACGATCATCCTCGCATCCATGAGCGCCTATGTCCTGACCCGGTTTTTGACGCCGACCGCGGAATGGATCGCGAGGATCAGCCTCTACGCCTACATGGTTCCGTCGATCGTGCTGATCATACCATTCTACATCGGGCTTCGAATGGCGGGGCTGGTCAATACGCATGCCGGCCTCATCCTCAGCTATCTAAGTTTCACGCTGCCGCTGGGAATTTGGATGATGCGCGCCTGTTTCCAGACGATACCGAAGACTATGGAAGAGGCGGCCGTCGTCGACGGCGCCAACCGGTTCGAAGCTTTCTTCCTGATCGCGATGCCGCAGGCTTTGCCTGGTGTTGTCTCAACGGCGATCTTCGTCTTTATACTTTGCTGGGGCGAGTACCTGTACCCGGTCGTATTGATCAACAGCGATAGACTTCGGACGATTACGATCACGCTTGATGCGCTTACAGGAGGCGGGCAGAATATCAAGTTCGGCCTTTTAATGGCGGCCAGCACGGTTGCAACGGTTCCGATACTTCTAATCTTTCTTGTCTTGCAGAAGCACCTCGTGCGCGGTTTCGCCGCCGGGGGCTACGAGTAGGACCCTAACTTCGAATCGATGGAGAACGAACATGCGCGCATCAGAACTTGACAGCTGGCTGGCCCGCGAGGCCCCGCCGCATACCCCCGAGGACGAAGTGGACGGCATTATGGCCGGCGACCCCGATGCCGAAATCAAGGGCATAGCCGTGACCTGGCTGCCCAACATCGATGTACTGGAGCGCGCCGCGGATAGCGGGCTGAATTTCGTGCTCGCGCACGAACCGGTCTTCTACCACCATCCCTACTTCTATCCTTACGGGGACGAGCGGCATACGCCGGCGCTGGACCTTCCCGAAAAATTGGCAACCCCGCAGGGGCAGCGAAAACAGCGATTGATTGAGCAGCACGACCTCGTTGTCCACCGCTTTCACGACGGCTGGGATCAGTTCCCGAAGTACGGGATGGGCTATGCGCTCGCAGAAGCACTCGGCTGGGGCGACGTCCAAGTATCGCCCGACTACATTTTTGCGCCTCCGGTCGCAACGCTTGAGGACATAGCGGCCCACATTGCCAAGCGGCTCGGCAAGTCCGGAATTCGCTACTGCGGCGACCCCAAGATGCCGGTTCGCAAGATATCGCTTGATTGGGGAAGCCCCGGGGCCATCGACATCGTGACGCGCGCGACGAAGCACGGCTGCGATGCCGCGCTAACCGGTGAAGTGATTGAGTGGCGAGACCTGGAATTCGCGCGCGACTGCGGGCTGGCGATGATCACGGCCGGACATTGCGCCACGGAAACGCCGGGCATGCAGGCTTGCTGCGAATGGCTGAAATCCCGACTTCCCGAAATGCGGATCGAGTATATCGACACGGTCGACCCGGATCGGTTCATATGAGGCCGGCGTCCGAGTCCGAATTGACCGCTCCGCCGGTCAAGCAAGCGGGGATTTGAATGCGTCAAGAATTTACGTTTTTTCTCGACTGGCTGCCAAACGTCCAATTTGCCGGCATTTGCTGGGCGCTTGATCGCGGGCTGTACCGGGAAGCCGGCCTGAGCGTTACGCTGGTCCCTTGGGTCGAAAACGGACGCGGCATCGTGGAAACGGTCGCCGAAGGCGGGCTATGCGCAGGTTCGGCCGAAGACAATCTCGTTGTGTCCGCGAGTGCTTGCGGGCATGCAAGGGTCAGCGCCTTGGCGGCGATGTTCAGGCAAACTCCCTTGGTCGTGATGAGCCGATCGGAATCGGGGATTCGATCCATTGCCGACCTGCGCGGCAAACGTGTCGCCATGCACTGCGACGGCATTAAAATACTCGAAGGAATGCTGGAGCTTCACGGAATCGACCGGAGCGAGCTGGAGCTTGTCGAGGTTGCATACGATCTGGATAATCTGCTGGCGCGACGCTTCGACGCCGTTCAGGGATATGCGGTCTCCGAACCTCTCGAATTGGCTGCCAACGGCGTGTCGGTTTCGACGTTTTCGCTTCGGCATCCGAAGCTGCATCCCTATGCGCAAGTCGTCTTCGCGACGGATGAGGCCCTCGCCGCGCAACGCCAGGCGTACGAACGGTTTCTTCAGGCATCGTTCGCGGGCTGGCGCGCTTGCCTGAAGGATTTCGACGAAGCCGCAGCCTCGATTCGCCGCGTCGGAGAGCCGATGGGAGATCTGGAACGAGAAAAAACGGCGCTCGGCCTCGTTCGGCGGCTTGTGGCCGGAGGAGAGGGCGCGGAGCAAATCGGTTCAATAGATCGCGAACGATGGGCGGACAATCTGCGCGCCTATCGAAGGCTTGGAATTATCCCGCCCGACACGCCGCTGTCGTGCGCGCTGGATACGTCATTCCGGCTAAGCGGTCTGCGAGCGGAAGGAGAAGTCGAGGGGATCTCGGCGCCAGTTCCTTCTTCCGCAATGGATACTGGATAGGCGAGCGAGGCATCAATGGTACAAGTCGTATTCAATTCGGTCGGCAAGGATTTCGGCAGGGATGCCGTGCTGCGCGATATCGAATTCGAAGTGCCGGCAGGGCGTTTCGTGGCGCTGATCGGTCCGTCGGGCTGCGGCAAGTCCACCTTGCTCCGCATGATCGCCGGTCTGGAGCACATAGACTACGGCGAGATTTACATTGACGGCAAGGCGGTGAACGACCTCGCTCCGAAAGATCGCGACGTGGCGATGGTATTTCAGAACTACGCGCTCTATCCGCATATGACGGTTGCGGAAAACATGCTGTTCACTTTGCGGATGGCGCGGCGCACTCGCGCCGAAAGCAATGACCGCATGTGGGAGGCGGCGCGCATTCTCGGACTCGAAAGCCTGCTGGATCGGTATCCGCGGCATCTGTCGGGCGGCCAGCGCCAGAGGGTGGCGATGGGCCGGGCGATAGTCCGCAACCCGAAAGTGTTTCTCTTTGACGAACCGCTTTCAAATCTCGACGCCAAGCTTCGCGTTCAGATGCGGGCGGAGATCAAGCGGCTGCATCAGCGCTTGGGCACGACCATGATTTTCGTTACGCACGACCAGGTCGAGGCGATGACGATGGCCGAGCAGGTCGTCATTTTGCGCGAAGGCAGGGTCGAGCAAGTCGGCACGCCGCTTGAACTCTACGACAGGCCGACGAATATCTTCGTGGCGGGATTCATCGGTTCGCCCACCATGAACCTCATTGGCGGAACCTTCGAGCAGGACCGCGGGCGTCTTTGCTTTGTCCCTCGGAACGGAACTCCGATCCCGGTTCCTCCGGGGACGCTGCCGGGCGCGAGCAAGGTCGGTCCGGGTCGGGAATGCTTTCTAGGAATAAGGCCCGAGCACATTTCATTGCCGGGATTAGATCCGAATTCCGACGGCGGCGGGTCCTTCGGAGAGATTTCGGCCGAAGTGGTCCTTGTCGAAGTTACCGGTCTCGACACGCACATCGTGGCGTCTGCGCCGGACGGTGAAATTACAATTTTGATCCGGGGCCGATTCGATACTGCCGCAGGCGACCGGCTCTCGTTTCGACTGAACTTCTCCGCCGCCCACGTTTTCGACGCGGAAACCGGCGAACGCTTGGACTAGACATGCCGGAGAGTCGCAAAAGGCGATTTCGGTGAATTTATCGACTGGATGTAGGGAGATGGAGCCAAGCACCTGATCCAAGGTGCGCCCGGAGCCGAAAAGACCTCGCACTTGCACCGCCTCCAGCGCATCTGACGAGTGCGCGCCAAAGAATCGAACTGTCTTCTATTCCAGACAAAATCCCGATTTCATGCTTTCGATTGTTTCGGGCCGTTTGCGCACGCGACCGGAAAGTGAGAATATCAATCGAGCCTTGCCGAAATGTGCGTCCGCGAGACGCAAAGAGATATTGATTTCCGCCAATGCTCGCGATTCCTCGCCGATTCGGCCCGGAAGTCATCGGCGAAACCGACCCACGACGGCGATCCTTCCCTTGAGCCGTGATTATCGGCCGCAAGTTGCCGGTTCGGAATGCGTCAAGGCGAGACCGGCAATTTTGCAACAGGGCCTTGGCTTTTATAAAGAGTCGCATGCCCGTCGTATCCTGGCCGAGCGAAAGACGGTTGAACGGTCAAAGTTGCCGACGGCGGCTCAAAACCATTTTGGCGGATTTCGAGAATCGATACTATGATGCGTCGCAATTAACTGAATTTCCGAGGCCATGGCAATAAATCCGGCGCGAAACGAGAAACTGCGCGAGTTCGCGCAAAGCGACGATCGAGAATGGACACCCTTTTTCGCCGGTCGGAACGAAGTAATTTCGAATATCGAGGCGGCGTGCCTACGAACGGTTGCAGGCGGAGACGCCGAACATTCGCAATGGACGGGTCGAAGGGGCGCAACTCGAGTAATTCAAGGCGCGCCCGGCGCCGGGAAGTCTTCGCTGCTCCAGCATCTCGAACATATCTGGCTAAAGCGCCGCGGCGCAAACGAACCGGCACCGATTCCGGTCAAAATCCCAATTCATGCCCTCGACGAACCCGGGGCGTTCGCAACCGCGATCGGAAACGGCCTTCCGAGTTCGCTCCTAGGCACGGCGAAAGGGCTTCTTTCCAGAATCGAAGGCATGTCGGTGATGGGCGCCGGCCTGAATATGGGTCGGAGTTCCCCTTCGTCTCCGGAGGAGCTTCAGATTCCGCGAAACCGGGCGGTGGTATTGATGATCGACGAGGCCCAGAACCTCGACCTCTCGGCAAAGAACACAGCGGCGGTCAATCTTCTCCTGTGGCTGCACCAGGGGGATCACGGCCTGCCGCTGCTGCCGGTTCTGGCCGGGCTGGCGAATCTCGAAGGCCTCCTCGCAAACGCCGGGATCAGCCGGCTGTCGGTCGATGCCGTGCACACGCTGGGCTGCCTCTCCAGGGACGAGACCCGATTATCGGCCGATCGGTTTTTCGACTATTTCGGGATTTCGCCGTCGGAATTACGAAATACGTGGAGCGAAAACATATTCCTCCATTCGGAAGGCTGGCCGGTGCACCTTCACCACTGCTTCCGCGCACTTTCGGCAAGCCTGGCGGACGCGGTACTCCGGCTCGAGGCGGTCGACGGCGGCGCATTCCGGCGCGAGGAGGCGCGAATGCGCTCGGCCTACAACGTTGCCAGAACCGACTCGCTTCCGATTGAATTGGTGGCGCGGGTGCTGGACAGCGTCGGTCCGACGGGCAGGCGCGACCAGTATGAGGATGCGATTGATTCGGAACACGATGCTCGCCGAGGAGGTCGAGCTTTCCGATTTCCTGACGGCATGGATGCGGAGAAGCTATTCGAAAGATTGGCGGAAAAGGGTTTGCTGCAGAGGAACGCGACCGGAGAATTTGGCATTCCGATTGCGTCGCTCGAAAACTTCGTCGTCGCCAGTTCCGGATCCAGTCTTCATCTGCTGGCACTTTCTGGAAGCGCCGCCGGCATGAAAATTGCCTTGATGCGCGGCAGAGACCCCAACGCAGCAGACATACGCCAACGGACACCCCTGCACATCGCGGCCGAGTGCGGCTGGACCGATATTGCGGAAATGCTGCTTAAGGCCGGGGCCAATCCCGAAGCCACCGATCTGAAGGGCAGGCGACCAATCGAACTTCTA
>MPMP01000025.1 GCA_002238565.1 Albidovulum sp. bin36 | reverse complement strand
GTCTGGGAGGGTCGGCTTCCGCATTGGACTTTTCGAGGCCTGCTTAGCGTTCACTGCACGTTCCGGCCCGCATGTTCGCTGAACCGCCCTAGGCGGCCCTTTTCACCGAGTGCTTCAACCCATGTCGTTACCTCCATGAACCGCTCGGCTGCTACCAGCTGGAGCGACAGTTGCTGCGCGGGATTCGCACCCGCTTGAAGAAAGCGCCTTTCCACGGCGCACTAATAACAATGACTTATGATTCAAACTCTAAGGCAATGCCATTGGCCGGAGCGTCGCCCCGGGAAGCAAGGTCTACAGCGACGGCCTGCACTGCTTCGGCGCGGTTGCCACCGCCGGTTGCGTGCACGCCCCGGTCGTCACCGGCGGCGGGAAGGCTTCCGTTCGCGTCAAGGAATTCGTCTGGCTGAACACCGTCATCGGCAACGTCAAGACGGCGCTGCGGAGCACCCACCATTCCATGAAGGGCAAGTTCGCGCAGCGATACCTGAGCGAGTTCGAGTACCGGTTCAACCGCCGCTACGACCTGCCGAGCATGGTGCCGCGCCTCGCCTGGGCGGCGGCCCGCACGCCGCCGATCCCGGAGAAGCTGCTCCGCAAGGGGACCGCCGGGCGGCTTGAAGGCTAGCGGCGCGCTACAGCCGCTGAATCCGGGGCGCCTCGGCGGGACCGGCCCGCCAACTCACTCCTGAAGGCCGTGAATCCGCCCGGACGATGCGCCCGGCCATGCGCCCGGCGCCGTATTGGCGGATCCGGTCTCGAAAAAGCTTTCCGTACTATGCTATCCAGGATTTCAGGCGGTGAATCCGCGAGCGGCGCGGCCAAAATTCAACTTACTCAGAATAGTAATCAGGTTAAAGTAAGACCGTTGGGAATTAAGGCTAGTCGATTTCGGGCTGATTTCGACTTCATTCCGGCGGTTCAGTGAAACCGGGCGTCATTCAGCACCCAGTAAGCCTTGGTGTCTCCAAGCCCGCCGTTCTCCTGAGCGAGATCGGGAGGGGGGGCGGCCATCCTTGAGGCGGGCTTTGGGGTCGGCCCCACCGTTTATCAGGGCCTTCATGGCCCCGGCGGTGCCAACCGGGGCCGCGCAGTAGCTTTCGTGTATGGATGTGCAGCGCCCGAAGCGGCATGCAAGACGCCGCATCCGACAGATGCAGCGCATTGGGTATCGCGTCGTGGCAAATTGCGGTGTATGAAATCTGCAAGATGCGGCTACATGCCGAGAAATTGGATCAAGGTTGCCGTGATCATTGGTCTGGGAGGAATCTAGGAAAGCAAAGATGCTTCAGCAGACAGTTGAGCGTGATCCACAAATGGAGGGCACTTTCCGGCATGGTGGCCAGCCATTCTATACGATGATTGACCTGTTTGCGGGGTGCGGTGGCCTGTCCCTCGGTTTCGAATGTGCGGGCTTCACGCCTGTTTTCGTCAACGAACTCGATAAGGACGCAATGACAACGTACCTGCAGAATCGACGCCATATGCTAGGCGGCCTTGCATTCGCAGAAAACGAAGCCCTTCGATGTTACGATATCCAAAACCTGAAGGGTGGACGCCTCGACGCGTTGATCTCAGACTTGCAAAACATTCCCGAGGCGAATTTCATCCCGTATGACACGGCAAACGCAGGGGCTGGTGGCGGAAGTTCACTCGACGTGCTTGCGGGCGGACCGCCCTGTCAAGGCTTTTCGGGCATTGGGATCAGGCGCTCGTACCCGGTCGATCGGAAGGAAATTCCGTCCAACCGCCTCTTTAGTCGCATGGCGCAGGTCATCAAACGACTGCGTCCACGAATTTTCCTCTTCGAAAATGTGCGTGGCTTGCTCAATGCCAAGTGGACCCGCTACGGTGATGAGTTTGTCTTTCAAGAAGTCAAGGCAGAGTTTGACAAGATACCCGGATACGAGGTGCGCTGGTCTCTGGTATTTGCCAAGAACTATGGTGTACCACAGAACAGGCCGCGCGTGCTTCTTGTTGGCATTCGCAAGGACTTGGTGGCAGCAAGTGCATTGCTTGACCCCGCCAACGATCCCGAGGACGCGGTCGCCTGCAGGTTCCTTCCAACGGGGAAAGCCGGGGCCTTCCCGCACTTATCCGACCTCTTGGGAGACTTGATCGATCCGAAAACAGTCGAAGTCTTGCGTTCGGGTGATTTCCCGTCCGGGGCGTTCGAGACGACATCTTATCCGAAATCCGCTCGGACAGCGATCCAAAAACGCTTTCGGCGTCCTCCGCCGTGGAATTTGACCGGGCGCACCAAGTTGACTGAGCAGCAATACTCGAAGCACAGTCGCGCCGTGGTCGAGAAATTCGACTACATGATTTCCAACAACGGAGAAATTCCGGAACGTTTCAAAACCAAGAAATTTTCGCAGAGAGTGCTGAAGGCCAAGTGGGGCAATGAAGAGCCGAACTTTACGGCAGCATGTTTGGCGGATGACTACGTACACTATGCGCAGCCGCGCAGTTTAACAGTGCGTGAATGGGCAAGGATCCAAATGTTTCCTGACTGGTACCGCTTTGCCGGCAAGCGGACGACGGGCGGGCTGAGGCGAGCAGGGAATCCCAGAGAAAGGCTCTTTGACCGCGAGGTGCCGAAATACACTCAGATAGGAAATGCGGTCCCCGTGGGTCTTGCTGAGGCAGTTGCTGAGCATTTCAAGATGCTATTGGACGACGCGCTAGGTAAGAGGTAAAGAAATGCCATTCTGCAATTGCAAGGACGTGGTCGATATACGCAGGCAATTCACCTCCCAGTTCGATGTCCTAATCGTGTCAGGCGAAATCAAGATGGATCATAAAATAGGGCGCATGCTATCAGGACGAGCGCACGAATGTGGACTGTCATTCAAGATCGGGGTAAGTTTAGCGAATCTATTATTCCTTCCCAGAAAAACCTATGTACTCGCGTAATCTCGATCCCCTTACGAGAAGTCAAAAAGTGAAACTTACGCGACTTCGGAGAAATTTGCTTTCCTGGTTTACCCAGAATGGCAGAGACTTTCCGTGGCGTGCACCGACTGCCAGCACCTTCGAAAGAATATGCGTTGAGGTTCTCTTGCAGCGGACGCGTGCCGAAACCGTGGCTGGAGTTTATCACCCCTTCTTTGATCGCTTTACGTCTTGGTCTCATATCGCGTCAGCGTCCATCGAAGAGTTGGAGGACCATTTCAAGCCGATTGGTCTATGGAAACGCCGTGCACGCGCCGTGCGTGCCATGGCCAAGTACGCCGCCGCGCATGATGGTCGCTTTCCAGATGACATGAGGGAACTTGCAAAGATCCCGGCGGTAGGCCAGTACATAGGGAACGCAATTCTCTTGTTCCAATTTGGCGAGCCCCGACCTCTTCTTGATGTAAACATGGCGCGCGTCATTGAGCGATTTGTGCGCCCACGCCGGATGGCTGACATTCGACATGATCCCTGGCTCCAAGCAGCAGCACATTGGCTTGTCAAAGATGACCGAACAATCGAAGTGAACTGGGCGGCCCTTGATTTCGGAAGCAAGATCTGCTTGGCGAGAAGCCCAAGATGCACTACCTGTCCCATCTGCATTCGCTGCCGCTCAAAGGGGATTGAAATACAGTCAGGCATCTTGTTTGAGTCTGAACAGGGCAACGCCCTGCCCTAGCGAGGCGGTGTGCACGTTCTGTTAATGTGAACATGGACGCTCTGTCTTCGCATCTCTGATCGTCATGACGCAATGAATTACTATCATCACCCGAGGAAACGAATATGCCTTCTGTAGACATCACCCCATCCCCGAGAGTCCTTCGGATGCTTGGGCAAATCGACTTCGCACCGTGGCAGTGTCTTGCGGAACTCGTTGATAACTCCATCGATGCATTCATTGATCAGGACCGCGGAGAAACGCCAGCAACTGATCCCAGAATTTGGATCAGGCTGCCAAATGACAACGAGTTGAAGGATGGAACCGGAGAGATTTCCGTTCTCGACAACGGGATGGGCATGTCTCTCGAAACTCTTCAGGAAGCAGTTAGGGCAGGTTACTCCGGAAATGACCCAGTGGAGAAGATGGGCCTGTTTGGCATGGGATTCAACATTTCCACAGCGCGAATGGGGAGGCGCACCGAGGTCTGGACAACCCGTCAGGACGATCCAGACTGGACGGGTCTCATAATCGATTTTGGCCAGTTGGAAAAGCAAAAGACTTTCACTGCTCCGGTTGAAAGACGTGCTAAGTCGGAAAAGGAGATTGAGGACGGAGCTCATGGCACTGAAATCAGGATTTCGCGATTAGAGTCTGACCGGGTTCGGCCATTGATTTGGGGCATAGGCAAGAGAAAGACGCGCGATCGCTTGGGGAAGGTTTACGGGCGCGTCATGCAGAGACTCGATATCAAGCTGAACTACGGGGGCGACATCGTAAGACCAGTGAAGCACTGTGTGTGGAGCAAGACGCGCTCTGTTGACACAAAGGCGTTTGGGAGAGTGCCTGCGCGCATCGAGATCGACGAGTCACTTGATTCCCGGACATTTTGCTCGACCTGTTGGGTCTGGCTCTTGGAAGACGAGAAAACTTGTTCGGCATGTGGGCACGATGAGCACGTAGTCAAGCGTTCCAGAAGGCTGAAAGGCTGGATTGGCATTCAACGTTATTTCGACAAGGAGAAATTCGGAATCGACCTGATACGGAACGGTCGGGTAATTGAAGAGTTGGACAAGTCCTTGTTCAGATATCTCGGTGCAGATGGAGACCCTCTACACGAATACCCGATCGATGCGATACATTGGGGAGGAAGGATCGTTGGGGAACTCGAAATCGACTTTGTTCGGGTCTCGCACCAAAAGGACTCGTTCGACAAACTTGATCCAGAATGGAAAAAGGTCGTGGAGCTTGTCCGTGGAACTTCGCCTCTGCAGCCGCAGATCGCGGCGCGCATGGGACTCCAAAAAAATGGTAGCCCGCTGGCACGGCTGTTCTCCGCCTACAGGAAGAGCACGGCTGGGCTCGCTGCTCTGGTTCCCGGGAATGCTGAAGGCAGGGGTCTCAATACCGGACTTGTCAAGGAATACGTGGACAAGTTTTACGAAGGTGATCCTGACTACCAAGACGACGACAAATGGTATGAACTGGTCCTGCAAGCGGAGAGAGCGAAGCGCGGTGGTGGACGTGGTGCCGCCGAACTTGCAGGTGATTTTCCAATTAGTGGTTCAAAGAAACTCAATTCAGGGGACACTTCGACCATACAAGGTTCTGGCGACAGCGAAGAAGCATCGGAAGAGAGCGGAGTTACAATTGCCTCGCGGGGCGAAATCGATAGGTCACTTTCAGGGGACTACGAGCTTCCTGAGCTTCTGGGAGACATCGTTATCAAGGTTTCGGCATTCCGTCACAGGTCAAATATTGACGACCAGCCATTTCGGATCTTGCCTAACGGGTTCACATTTAAGTTCGACTACAACTCTGATGCTCAGTTTTTTGAAGACAGCGTAACTACGCCGCTGGATTACCTGCTCGTCGACCTCGCTCATTATTTCCTCATTTTGTCCTCAAAGTCACCCAGGGAAATGCCGATCTCTCGGATCAGTAGAATGCTGCGCGAAAAGTACTTTTCGACCGAAGCTGGGAACGTTCAAGATGCGGCAATTGCAGCATCCAACATATTGAACGATTTGAAACACCATTTCGACGATGTGCTTCCACGAACTGCACCGATTGATCTCGAGAGAATATCCGATCATGAATTAGAGAACATACGCCGCTCGGCATTTAGTTCTGCGTCCCTATCACCTTCTCAAGCAGAAGATCTCGTTCGAAATGGAGAATTTGCATCACACGTTTCCGACGAATACCTCGCGGAGTTAATTGGGATTTGGCCCGGGCTAGTATTGGACGGAGCGTTCTTCGACAGACCTTACGCACAACTTGCCGAAGAGCAGAAAAAAGATTCGGTTTCGCAGGTGATCGAGGGCCTGAGGGATGTGTGTTGGTTGGCTGAGGGCGGGGCTACAGCCTTGAACAAGGGCCTTGATTGGCGCCTCCGTTTCACTAGAGCGCTGGCTTCGGTCAAATTGCTTGAATCCTGGAAGACATAAATGTCTGGCTTTGTGAGTGTCGAAAGGCTCGCCTTTGGGCCGTGGCAGGCGCTGGAACGTATGGTAGCTCGTCTTGTCCAACACACCGGTTTCGTAGATGTTGCACTCGTTGGGGGGGCAGGTGACCACGGTGCCGACGTCGTAGGTGCTTTGGATGGTCAAAGATGGGTCCTTCAAGCAAAGTTTCGAAATCACGGTGGCGTTGATGATGCAGGTGCAAGGGAAGCTTTGCGGGCGTTGAGCCGGTACGGCGCGACCACAGCGATTGTAGCCACGAACCAGAGATTCAACCCGAGCGCTCACGATTTCATCAACACCCAAAAGGGTATTGGTTTCGACATTCGCGCTTGGGACGGCGACTACCTGCTGAGGTTTTACGATTACCTTCCTGGATCTTCCAAGGCACGAAGGGAGTTGCGAGGTTATCAGGAGCAAGCGGTTTCGGTTGTTGAGGCCCAGCGAAGCAGTGGCGAATGTCGCGCGCTTGTCCTGATGGCAACAGGCCTCGGAAAGTCAATGGTCGCCAACCAGCTCATTGCCAACGAATTTGGGCGCAATCCTGACCAGGAAATCTTGGTTCTGGCGCATATGAGCGAACTAGTGCGACAACTTGATCTTTCGAGTTGGCCGCAGTTGCCAAAGGAGTGTTCAACGCACCTTTGGACGGATGGCGAGAAACCACAATATCCGGGCGGTGTCGTTTTCGCGACATGGCAGTCGGTCAATGCTGCCATTGAAAAAGGCGAAGACCTTGCGGGGAGGTTCGGTCTCGTGGTTGTCGATGAAGCGCACCATGCACCGTCCGAGAGCTTCAGCAAGCTACTCTCTCACCTTGAACCAAATTTTCTGGTCGGCCTCACCGCGACACCTTGGCGTGGCGATGAACGCGACATTTCAGAGATCTTTGGCAATCCGGTGTTCACGATGGATATCGTTGACGGCATGCGGCAGGGCTACTTAGCAGAAGTGGACTACAGGATGATGACCGACGGCATCGATTGGGAGGAAATTGCCAGGGCATCGCGGCAAGGCCTGACGGTCAAGAATCTCAATAAGAAGCTGTTGGTTCCAGAGCGGGACTTGGCAATGGTTCAGGAAATTTGCCAGAAAGCGACCAATTTGCCTAATCCGCGCGCACTGGCCTTTTGTCGATCCATTGAACATGCAGAGCGACTTAGGCCACTTTTCTCCGCTCAGGGTATGAAAGCTGCTCTCATGCACAGCGAACTGCCGCGCGATCAGAGATTCAGGAATTTGACCGCGTTTCGAAGAGGTGAAGTAAATTTGCTGATCTCGATCGAAATGCTTAATGAGGGTATCGACGTGCCGGATGTCAACGTCGTCGCCTTCATGCGCGTGACGCACAGTCGACGCATCTTCCTGCAACAACTCGGCAGAGGATTGCGGGTCAGCGATTCCAAGGAACGTGTCTTGGTCCTCGATTTCGTCGCGGACATTCGTCGCGTCGCCGCAGGCGTTTCGATTAATCGTCAAGCCCGTGAAAGAGACTATGATGTGGAGATCATTAGGTATCAAGACGGTGCAATCGTCAAGTTTGACAACGATGAACCAGCGGAGTTCTTCGGAAAATACCTCGCCGATGTTGCAGCTTTTGAGGACTTGAATGACGGAACCCGCCTGCGATTTCCAGACGGAGAAAAATTTTGATGGACCATTCGCGGACACTTGGCCCGGACGCTCAAAATTTGCTCGACAAGCTCAGATTACTGGCAAGCATGGGACCTATTCCAGCGATAGGTCACGGTGATGCTGCAGTAGGAAAGACCTTGCTTCATTACCTTGACATTCCAATGACCTCTCTCTCGAAGGCAAGCAGTGAAGGAATCGTGATATCCGCTCGCCGAGGCTGCAAGGCAAAGGACCTTAACCGCGTCAACCTCTTCGCAAAGGTACCAGACTGGAACATTAGCGCCTGCAAAAGCACCAAAGAAATTCTCGACCTCTGTGGCTATTTTCGAGATGGTGAGCACCGACTTAACTGTACCGTCAAGTCAAGCCATCCAAACAGCCAAGGATTGTATTTGGAGGTGGATAGAGCGACGGGATACCTTCTCGAGAAGCAGGCATTACCTGATGCTGGCTCATGTGATATTGTTGCCTGGAGAATTTCCGACCTTGAGCGTCGTTTGATTGAACGACAGCCAAGATCAGCATGGGTTGTCGCAGTACCAAGTAACGAGGGCGAGATAGAACACTTTCACTTCCGGTACGTGACGTTCACGTCCGCACCACGCAGCAATGAAATTGCTTGGTTGCTAGAGATCGGAACAGTGACTGTTGATCACCTAATCTGCAATCGCCGCGGGAGAATTGTAGAAAAGGGGCCTCTATTCAAGATCAAGCCACGGAACGTGGATGCACTCTTCCCAACGTCACCCAAATTCGATCTATTGCGCTAACTTTGGGGATCAAATATCACGGTTAGTGACGGCTTAGACGCCGACACTAACCGTGATATTGGGCGAAATGGAATTCCCTATGGCGGATTCGGTTCCTTTGTTGGTTTGGGGCCACCTTTCCTCAGCGCGCAAATCTGGCACCGTTCTTCTTGGGTCAGGTGGTGGTAGCCCTTTGGCTAGGCGGGCTCCTAAGTTTCACAACCGGGACTGTCGCCGCCATCTGGCCGGCATGCAACATCCTGTGCTAAGAACACAGAAACCCACTGCCTCTGGTGTCGCACTTCCGAGTGGAACGGGGGATATGGTACTAGCGTACAGGCAAGTTTAATATAGCTAACCCGGCACGTAGCGCGGAATTTAGCATACGATTATGGAAGTGGCGTGTGATGCAGATCGACGATAGCGACCGGATGATTCAGGAGATCCTTTCTGAACTCGGATATCATGAAGAACTCAAGACATTCGCGAACAAGATCAAGCGCCAACACCTGACTCGGCAACACGCCCTAGCGCTCTGAAGGACTACTCGAACCATGCAACTCGACACACTGATCATCAAGAATTTCCAGTGCTTTGGCTCCGAGGGAATTGCGCTAGATATGATCGATCCGGTGACAACGCTGATTGGCGCAAATGGCTCAGGGAAAACCGCTGTCTTTCAAGCACTCAACCGGATGTTCGGACTTGGCGGCTCGGCTCGGAAGATCGAAAAATCCGATTTCCACCTCCCTGTCGACGCTGACGATGTTGCGAACGAGTGCGAACTTCATATCGAGGCGATCTTCTCTTTCCCAGAACTTGACAATGATGAGGCTGGCGCTGCTGTTGCTGAGTTCTGGACGCAGATGTCAGCTAGCGGACCCGATGATCCGCTTAAGGCAAGGGTTATTTTGAAAGCCGTTTGGATCGACGACGGGACGCCGGACGGCGTTGTCGAGTCCAGCATTCGGTGGATCACGCGAACGGACGACGAATATGAGTGGGAAGCTTGCAAGCCGCTGACTGCGGCTCAACGGTCTGCAATCCAGGTTGTCTATGTGCCAGCCAATCGCGGCTCAGTCTCTCAGGTCAAGGCGCTACTCCGGGGACGCCTTTGGCGCGCCGCCCGCTGGTCCGAGGCGCTGCAAGAGAAGACTGAAGAACACGCAGAAACCCTGCAGAACGTCTTTCGAAAAGAACGTCCAATAAAATTCATCAGTAAACGCCTGTCCCATCGATGGCAGCAGGTCAACGAAGCGGGGACACATTCCCAACCGATTCTGAAACTCACAGAAAATCGCTTTGAGGCGATTATTCGACATTCAGACGTTAGGTTTTCGCCGAATGCGTCCGGCGCAGATCGTCCGCCCGAACGACTAAGTGATGGACAGAAATCTCTGTTCCAGATCGCACTGACGGCAGCTCTGTTGGAGATCGAACAGGACGCACAGGCCCTAGGTGATGACAAATCGCCCTTTGAGGCCACGCACCTCAAGAATGTTCCGCTGACGCTGCTTCTGATCGAGGAACCGGAGAATTCGCTCTCGCCATTCTTCCTGTCCCGTGTCATGGACCTTTGCGAGGACGTTGCTGAGATGGATACGGCGCAAGTCATGCTGTCTAGCCACAGCGCATCGATCCTTTCCCGAGTAAAGCCGGAATCGCTTCGATATTGCCGCCTCGACGCCGAAACCGGACACAGCACGATCAGAGCTCTCACCCTGCCGCCGGCGATCGAAGAGGCTGGCAAATATATTCGACAAGCCGTGCGGGCATATCCGGAGCTCTATTTCGCGAAACTCGTCGTACTTGCTGAAGGTGACTCCGAGCAGATCGTATTGCCGAGGCTTGCAAGTGCGCGCGACCTTCATCTCGACAAGGCTTTTTGTCCGATTGTTCCGCTCGGAGGGCGCCATGTCGAGCACTTCTGGACGTTGCTCAGAGGTCTGTCGATCCCACACATCACCTTGCTCGATCTTGATTACGGCCGACAGCATGGCGGCGCTGCCGCGATCCGTAGCATCGTCGAGAATCTGTTGGCGTTCGGGGTCGGGTTTGATGACTGCAAGCATGTTGCGAGCGGAAAGATCGATCCTGACGACATCGATGCGCTATCAGACGAGGACATCGACGTCGAGTACGACGGCAAGGCCGATAAGACCCTAGGCACGTACTGGCTGGAAACGCTCAGAGAACGCGACGTCTTCTTCTCCGAACCGATCGACATCGATTTTTCGATGCTTTGGAATTTTCATGAGGCCTATGCGCAGCCCACTCCTGGTGGCCACGGACCCGGAAATTCCGCAAAAGTTGCTCTCAAGCGAAAGAAGACTACGCTTAAGAAAACTGGCCACCCCGACTACTACGACGAAATTTGGAATGATCTATTTCGTTGGTATCCTTATGTCTTCCTGTCTAAGAGCAAGCCGTCCGCGCATCTCACGGCAATGAGCCGCATCAAGAGGAAGGATCTAAAATCGCCACCCGAAGAATTGGACGCAGTGCTTGAGCGGATCAAGCGACACCTCGGCTAAAGCGTGGCGATCGTCAAACCAGAGCAATGGCAACCCAAGGGCGTCGCTTCCCTTGAACCTGCGGCGTTGCAGGCTATTAACGAGAACAACCACAATCTGTGCGTCGTAGCCAGCGCAGGCGCAGGGAAAACCGAGTTTCTCGCGCAGAAAGCCGACCACCTCCTCTCCACAGGCATTTGCCGCGCGCCACACAGAATTCTGGCCATCAGCTTCAAAAGCGATGCCGCCAAGAACTTGAAAGATCGCGTGAGGCAGCGCTGTGGACCAGATCTATCGGGCCGGTTCGACTCCTTGACGTTCGACGCATTTTCGAAAGGCCTCATTGATCGCTTCGGTGCCCTGATCCCGGCACCCTACACTCCGTCACCTGATTACGAAATTGCATTTCCGGGTTTTCGCGATTGGGACGATTTCCTTTCGCGTCATGGCTATCGTCATCTGTCCGGTAAAACACTCGAAAAGGCCGTCGCTCGATGCCGCCTTCCAATTGCAACCCTGAACCTAAAAAATCCAGAATGGAAAGACGTCCTTACCCGCTTTTGGACTGAGTATTATCAGGATGGGGACGTGACGCGGTTGACCTTCCCGATGATCAACCGACTAGTCAACTATGTTCTATCGCACGATCCGCGCCTGGTTGCCGGACTGCAAGCCACATACCCGTTCGTCTTTCTCGACGAATTTCAAGACACCACCTTCGGTCAGTATGATCTGCTCAAGCGTCTCTTCTTGAACAGTGGCGCGCGCCTTACAGCTGTCGGAGACAACAAGCAGCGGATCATGGTGTGGGCAGGTGCCATGCCAGACGCGTTCACGACCTTTACTGCCGACTTCAATGCCAAGCAGGAAGCGCTGATTTCCAATTGGCGCTCTCATCCAGAACTGGTCGAGATTCAACATGCGATCGCTGTATCGCTCGAAACAGCCTCCGCAAAACCCGAAGCCAAGCGCGTTAAGGATGTCGATGGCGATGTGTGCGCGATATGGGCATATGATGATCGAGCATCAGAATGCGAAGGTGTCGCGAACTGGATCGCCGCCGCAATCAATTCTGGCGAGATGACCCCAGAACACTTAGCTATCCTTGTCCGTTTCAAACCCTATGAATTTGAGGACGAACTGGGACCGGCACTCGCGTCACGTGGCGTGCGTCTTCGAAACATCGCTCGCAATCCCGAGGGCGCCAACATTGCAATCCAAGACGTTCTAACTGAAGATGTCACACAATGCGCCATGGCGCTAATCCGTCTTGGCGCGTTTCAAAAAGCCCCGGATGATTGGCACACAATCATTGAGCGACTGTCCCTCATTTGGGGTTTGGACCCGGACAACGAAGCTGACCAGGAAGCCTTGCAAAACCAACTTGGATCCAAACTCACTGAATTGCGGACCCATATGGAAGCCAACGCCCCGTCAGATGCCTTATGTGCAGCCCTCGTCCAATCAGTCCTGGAGTTCATCGGCGAGAGAGAGCTGCGAGCAGCCGTCCGGTCCTATCGTCGCGACAATGACTATATTCGCGCTCGCGACGGGTTGACCTGCCTATTGAAAGAATCCGCCGAAGGCGAAACGGATTGGGTGACCGTCGTCAACAACTTTGAAGGCATTGGTCAGGTCCCGCTTATGAGCATTCATAAGAGCAAGGGTCTGGAGTTCCACACCGTCATTTTTTTTGGTCTCGACAGCAGAACCTGGTGGACGTTCGAGCCGGAGGACAGCGAAGAGATGCGCGCTTTCTTTGTTGCTTTTACGCGAGCCATGCAGCGCGTCTTTCTTACATCGTGCCGGGGTCGGGGGAATCGCCTTGCCTATGTCGATGATTTGATCGGAGATGTGGGAGTAGATCGGGTCCCAGGTCCGAACGCAGCGTAGCTACAGGAGCGATCAGAAACTCCGTCAGCATAGCGCATTCGCGGCGGCCGACGAACGTCCGTGACCTTTGTTGCCGTATTCTCGATCGGACCTCACTGCTTGACAACGATCAGAATATCACCTATGTCACTGACATCAGTGAGAAGGATGAGTCGTGAAGCTATCAATTCTCCCGTACGCGGTTGACGGCGTGCTCGCGGGTGCAACCACCGGTCAGAAAGTTTTCTTGTCGTTGCTAAATGATTGCAAGACAGCGCCTTCAACGCCTTCTGTTTTGATCATCGACTTTACGGGTATCCAACTCGCGACTGCAAGTTTCCTTCGCGAAGGTGTCTTTGCACTCAAGGATCACATGCGATCGCGGGGGTCCAACTGGTACCCTGTCTTTGCAAACGTCTTACCCGAGATCGAGGAAGAATTCGCAATTCTCACGCACGCAAGACGTGATGCTGTGATTCTCTGCACATGCGATGAAGCTGGCGCAATTGTGGACCACCGCCTCTTTGGGGACCTAGATCCCAAACATACGAGGACATTCGAACTTGTGGCCCGTGAGGGCAAGGCGGACGCTGGAAGCCTTGCAGAAACCTACGGCGCTCAAGAAGAACTGCAGAAACCAACGGCGTGGAACAATCGACTAAAGTCACTGGTCGAACGCGGCGTTTTAATGGAAATTTCAAAGGGGCGGGCAAAAACGTATCGCCCTGCATGGTGATATCAATGGGTACGAATCTTCAAGAAAAGGCTCAAAAAAGCTTTGAAAAGCATATCGACAGCGCGCTGAAGGAAGTCTCCACCGGTGACCTTTTCGACGAAACGCCAGAATCCTGTCCCCGGCAGTTTGTCGCAGAGCCCACTCAAAAGACTGCTCTAAAACCTTCATGATTTTCTGCGTTTACTTACCCCGGAGCATGAAACTCGCGTGTGGCTGACGGTTTCCGGGACGATGTCGCGTGGTGGCGCTGTTGTCGGGACCGGAGCATACTGTGGCCCATGGATCGGGTGGCGGCAGAACAGGACGTTTATTTTTGAGGCTCTGGAGCCCGTTCTAAAACTGTCCATTCGTCTTGGGGTTCGCGCCCCGGAGTGTTTCCAGCAGGCATGACGCCTGCCGAGAACGTGGAGAAAATCGAGACGCTGCAGACGGCCTCCGGCCGCGTGCAAGCCAATTGCAGACTCCACAGGCGTGCTTGCCGCCACCCGTCTCCTGTCAACAACAATTCAACAGGAGTTGGATCATGACCGATACACCGAAACATGATGACATGGAAGTCCGGCATGCCGCCGCCGCGGGCCTCGATGTCCACAAGATGCAGGTCACGGCGACCGTGCGCACCCACGCGGGTAGGGAAGTCCCCCTTGTCGAGACCCCCGCGAGTTCAGTGCGCTGGCGAGCGGCCTCGCCCTTCTGGTGCAGTGGCTGCCCGGCCTGCGGGTGAGCGGCGCCGTCATGGAGGCGACGGGCGTCTACTGGGAGAAGGTCTACGACATTCTGTCCGACGCCGGTCTCGATGTCATGGTGGTCAATGTCCAGCACGTCAAGCAGATCAAGCAGATCAAGGGGCGCAAGACCGACATCGCGGACAGCGTCTGGCTGTCGCGCAGCTGCCAGTTCGGCCTCCGGAGCCCGAGTCTGACGCTGCCGAAGTTCTTCCGCGACCTGCGGGGGTTGAGCCGCTACCGCCGCACGTTGATCGAACAGCGGGCGCGCTCGCAACTGCGCATCCAGAAGGTCCTGGGCCGGGGCGGGGTGCGCATCGGCGGCATCCTCAGCCGGATCACCCGCAGCGTCAACGGTCGCCGCGTCCTCGAGGGCATCATCGCCGGCGCCGCGCGCGAGGACATCCTGGGCGGGCTGAGCTGGCATGTCCGCACGAAGCTCGTCCTCCTCGGCGATGCCCCGAGCTTCGAACTCGACATGCAGTCCCGGTGGATCCTGAGCGATCTCCTAGCCTAGTTCGACAGCGACACCGCCCGGATCGAGGCGGCCAACCGGAGGATGGAGGCCGCCCTCGCTCCCTTCCAGGCCCAGGTCCGGCTTATCGAGACCCTGCCCGGCGCCGGCCGCGAATCCGCCATGGCGATCCTCGTCGAATTGGGCCCCGACATGTCGGTCTTCGCATCCGCCAGGCACTGCGCCGCGTGGGCGGGTATCTGTCCCGGGAACAACGAGAGTGCCGGCAAGCGCCGCAGCGGACGGATGCGACGGGGAAACCCGATCCTGCGCGCCATTCTCGTCGAATGCTCCCATGCGGCGGTCCGGACCCTGGGCTGCCAGTTCCAGGCCTATCACCGGGCGGTGACGAGCCGGCGTGGGTACAAGCGCGCCATCGTCGCCGTGGCCCACAAGATGCTCCGCATCATCTATGCCATGCTGCGCGACGGCAAGCCCTATGCCGATCCCGGGATCGACTATGAGCGCATCTCCATCAGCCGCAAGGCCAGCCGCTGGCTGCAGAAGCTCGAGCAGTACGGATACGTCACACGGCGGGCACGCGAGGAACAAACCGACATGTCGGCCCGACCCGCCTGAGACCCGGCATCGCCTTCAACCGTTCTCGGCCCGTCACGAGGCCGTTTCCGGGGAGCCCGAATAATCGCCGACAGTGAGTGAACGGCGATGCCTTTCAGACTGACTCCACCGCGGCTGCCTCCCGACAAAAACGGGTGCCGGCGGCCAGGGGAAAGTGTGCCCAAAGCCCGAAAAGAGTTTCAGAGAAAAGAATCGCATTCCGCTTTTTATCCATGTCTTTGTAAGTATCCCGGCTTGCAGGAGTCCGATATTCTTAAGTGCGCAGAATGCGTTTTTCGGTCTCGCCGCTCCGCCGAATTCGCCTCCCGCCTATCGCCCCAATTTACTGAACTTGTTCCTGTTGGAGATGCTTACCCGCCCTGGCGGCGGATTCTTCAAGTGCGACTATTATCGAAATTCTCGCGTTTCGCCAGGCATCCTGCCGCATAAAGATTGCCGGAGAGTTTATGCATTTCCTTCGCCTTATGCCGTGAATCGCTGTTTGCGTCAGTACTTCCGGACGTCTACTCGCGAATATATCCCAAGAAACTTATCCGGTTCAATAACGGCTCGATATGGCGCGGTTGAGATGGTCCCGCAACGCGGCTCGATCAGTGTCGGCGTAGAATGACGAACTCACCCTCCTCGCACCCTCTTATGTCGATGCCGGCGAACCGTCGACCATCGACGCACTTTTCCCGCGTCGCTACCGCCCTTAGATTTAAGCGATACCAATCTCGGCGAACTACGCACAGGTAAAATCCGTTGGATCAAGTGCACCTCGCAGAACAGATCCGAACATTGGCGATCATATCCGCAGCCAGAGGCAGACCGGTCCCCTTCCTAGTATTGGGTTGACGGTTCGAAAACGTCAGGTTTTCGGTTGCGCGTTCGACTTCGCCAGCCGGAGAAACGCCCTACGAGTTCCCTGCTCTCCAATGAGAATTCTTCAAGCGTCCTGCCGGGAATGCTTGCCGTCGACCTTTCCTTGGCGACAAGACTACTGATCCAACCCGGCGATTCATTGTCGTTGTTCAACAGTTGCAATGTCCGTGCTTCCGAAGGCTCTCCCCAGTGCCGACACTGAGAACGAATGACTCGTTACGCGAACTAGAACACGAGAACTTGCCGGCCAAGATGCATCAGCGATTGAATTTCGGTCGGAATTCCTTTCGTTGTCGCCATGAATGTCGAACCGAAGGGAAGTCACGGAACCCTCGACTTGTTCTGGATCGGCAAAACTTGCCGATCAACAACTCGCTGCGCCGCTCTCAAACAAACCCGGATTCCGAGAAAAACCCGATTATTTCGTACGCTTTAAAATCGGCGACGTTTGCGCGGATTTCCTAGGAGCCGTCGCGGACGAAAATCTGCCGCGCCGACGGATCTTTTTCCGGCGACTGTTCTTGCCAGAGACGCGCGCACCGATTACATCCTTCGCAAGGGTCGAACGAGAACTGGCCCGGACGGGCTAGCACTAGGGGCGACGTAGCCGACGCGGTGTGAATTCATGGCAGAATGCGGAACGCCAAAAGAAAGTTTCTCGGCGCGAATGCCGCGGGAATCGCGCCCTGCCGAGTCTTGGGGCTACGGAGTTCAAAACGGACCCGAGCTTTGGGGCACGCTCGACAAGTCGTACTGCGCATGCGCCTTCGGCAAGGAGCAGTCGCCCGTCGACCTGACCGGCGAGCGGCTTTCCAACTTAAAACCGGTTGTTTTCGAATACCGCCCGTCGCGCATCGAGGTCGTGAACACGGGCCATACGATCCAGGTGAACCCGGATCCCGGCAACGGCATCGTTATAGACGCGATTCGACACGAGCTGGAACAGTTCCACTTTCACCGCGCCAGCGAACATCTAGTCGCCGGCACTCCGTATCCGATGGAGTTGCACCTTGTTCACCGCAATTCAGGCGGAGGACTCGCCGTTGTCGGAATCCTAATTGTCGAAGGTGCAGAACACGCGGGACTGGCACCAATCTGGGCGCAACTTCCAACCGATCCGGGAGATTCCCGCCCGGTGCCAGGAACGTTCGACCCGGCATCTCTGCTGCCGGCGTTTCGCACGACATGGCGCTACATGGGCTCGCTCACAACTCCGCCCTGCACTGAAGGAGTCGCATGGATAATCCCTGACGCGCCGCTTTCCATGTCGCTCGCCCAAATCGATGCCTTCGCCGCCATCTACCCGAAAAACTGCCGCCCGGTGCAGCCGCTCGGCGACCGTGTCTTGCGCCGGGGATAACCTCCGAAAGAGACGAGCCTAGGCGCAAGGGGGAGTACGGTCGATTCCGAAATGAACACGGCCTAGACGCCCTGTGCAGGAATACCTACGCAGCCGTCTCAAAAACCGGCGGTCATTCCGGTTGCGCTCCGCTTCCCCTCGGATTGGCATCGGCAGGCAGGCAATTCGGCGCGGCAGCGATCGGTAGCTTCGCATCGGACTTAGGCGGCACGCGCTCGAAGATTTCGGATCCGCCCGAAAGCGCGTTAATGTCGTTTTGCTGAGAATCACGCGGGAAGCAGGCGAGGACTCTTAGGCCCTGCACCGAGCGCGGGCTGCACGGTCGCCTCGTTTGCGCGCGTGATCGGCAATCTCGGCGTTCCCGGCCTTGAGCAACCGGATGTTCGGACCGGCGGCACTAGCGGCTGCTCTGACTCCGCAGCCTCGGTTTTCGATGATCTGCAGGTTAACGACGCAAGCCGGCTTCGCATAAGATACTTCGCGCTGCTCCTTCCGAGCGACACTCTGCCGAACGGTTCCATACGGCGGCTGCATTTGCCCGGCGCTTGCCGGCTTTCCGCACATCTCCTGCAAATTGTCGCGCCTGCTCAATCGTGCGACCGAAGTCGGTGTTGTGCTTCAGTGATTTCAGAAGACTGCTCGCCGAACCCGGGAGACTTTCCGGCGAGGCGGTGTCCGCAACGGTTCTCTCGGCTGATTTAATGTGCTTGAGCGTTCGTTCCGCCGCTTTTCGCGCCTCGACGCGCAGGCCGCGCCGACCCTGGTTCTACTCTCCGTCACAGAAGTCCGCTATCGTACTTGGAAAGCGCTTCGGCATTTCGCGGGTCTGCGGGAGATCCGGCCAATGCTCCGCCGCTAGCGCGATTTGCTTGCGAAATCGCCGGGGAAGCTTCAACTCGCTCTCTGCGAGACTTGAATTAGTTCCGGTCATTGAAGTCGCCATTTTATTAGCTCCTTGCATTTTTGCGACCCGAGAGCGGGCGGCCTGGCGCTGCTTGAAGTGCGGCTGGAAATGGCTCGGGCTTCATGGCGCGTCGGCCGCCTTCTATCGCTGCCCGCCTTCGTTCTTGCTTGAAAAGCGGCCGATTGCCGTCAGACGCCTGCGCAGCAAGTCAAGCTGCCAGGCGCGGAAGCGATCGCGGTACTAACCGTGTTCTGGCGGAGAACGGGCATCGGCCGACAATCAGCCGGGGGCGGCCCGAGCTAGCCGCTTCGCCTGAGGGAAGAAGAACAGCTCCAACCGAAAAGTCGGAAATTCGGCGGCCTCAATCGGCGATCAGCCGCAGAAGGCAAGAGCGCAGGAATATCCCCGATGGCTGCGGAGAATTTACGAGGAGGATGCTAAATGCGAGGCAATGTTGTTCGCTTGAAAGTCCCAGCCTTCGGCATTGCCGCGCAGAACCTCAAGGCGGCGAGGATAAGGTATCGCGTCGAAGCCGCTCTCGGTTATCGTCAAACGCGTGCCGTGAGTCAGAGTCTCCAGACGGAATTCGACTAGCGTCATAGGTTGATCGGAGACATCAACTCCGGAGTTTTCATCGAAGTCGTGCCATCTGAAAGACAGCAATTTCTCATGATCCATGCGTTCAACGACCGCGCGCCACGGATAATGTTCGTAGCCCGGATAGGTCATCATACCCGTTGATACGCATCCTGGTTTGAAGGGGCCGTCCAATTTGACTCCGAACCACCGTCCAAACTCCGTGGAATCAGCCAGGGCGCGCCAAACCCGTGAAACCGGCGCTTCCAATTCAACTGCCTTGACGATGCTTTCTGCCAAAAAAGCAAACTCCTAGATGCATGTCATCCTGACGCGTATCATCGAAATGTCAAATATTTGGCTGCATTTCTAGAGGAATCCGCCAATATGGCGCGCCAGCCCGATAAATTAGCAATCGATGCCGATCGCCGGAAACCGCCGGATAGCGTCCCTAAGCGGACTAATTCCACTTGCGGCATGGGCATGGATCAAAGGGCCCGAAAATTAATCTTGAATAGGAGCAGGCTCCCGGCAATTCGCGATCGCGCGCGCCCCGGCGAATGAAATTCGCCGCATGGCCGACGCTCGTAAAACGTTTTTTGACAAGCCTCCGACGGATTCCGCAGCGGTTCCGGCAAGACCGCGCGAATCGCGTAAGCAGGCATCGGCGCGCGCGAGATACGACCGCGACCGCAACAGGCAATTTAAGTACGCCAAAGGATTCGGCTTCCTTTTCGGATGCCTTGCGCGCCCAAAAGGCAATCGAAAAGATCAAAGTTCGCAGGGCGAATCGGCAAGCGAGAATTGAGACAGGAGAATCGTCGATTTCCTCTTTTGGAGGCTGGAGCTGGACGACGAAATCGAGCCTCTCACTTTGAACGCCAAGGCGACGATGGAACACGTTCTGGAATCCGGCAATGAAGTGACGGCGGAGCGCTGCCGGCTTGAGTGGTTCGTTCTCGCGTTGCTAGAAATGACGGTGCCGGATCGCGACGCGCCGGACGGCTTCCGCAACCGCGGAATCAGCTATGAATTTCTCATCTGAAATGAATTCGGGAGCCGGAAGGTACTTCATACGATGTGATTGCTCAAAACTCCGATATTGCAGGCTCATCGAGCAAGCATCGCGGCCCAAAGCACGCGGAACGCGTTGAACAATGGCCGCAATAGCGCAGTCCCGGGTAAATCCACGACAACGGCGCGGGCGAATAGCCCTGCCGTGATCCAAGAGCAAGCAGCCGCGAACATGATCAATACTCCCGCTCCGCCGGAATTCCTTGTCGTCCTTCATTTAGTTCCGCATGGAGAGCGGCTTCGGCCCCCGGACGGCGGCTAGCAATTATTCCGGAGGCTTGGTTTCGAATTACAATGCCGTTTCGATTGTCGCCTTGATGCAATTTCCGGCACGGCTTGAATGTAAATTTCTGCGGCGTCGCCTGTCTCCGAAAAGCCATTGGCGAATGCAATGAACTGCCGAGCGAAATTTTCGCAATTTGCACCTGACTTGCGGGGCGGTCTACTGTACTGGAGGCAGGCGCGATCAATGTCGCTAGGTTCTTCAGGCTGGGCAATTGAAGATTGAAAAGATAGAAACCTTTAGCACGCGGTTTGTGGGCCTCGTTAGGATAACGGACGATTGCGGCGGCGAAGGATGGGGGCAGGTGTCGACCTACAACGCGGACATCAGCGTCGAAGTACTTCACCGGCAGGTGGCGCCGCTCGCCCTGGGCCAGGACATTTCCGAGTTGTCCGCATTGGGCGATCTCCTGAATCGCATTTACGAGAAGCAGCACAAGTTTCCCGGTTCGTACATGTGCCGCGCCCTCGCAGGTCTCGATACGGCCATCTGGGACCTTCATGGCAAAGTTGAGGGCAAACCCGTCTGCGAGCTTCTTGGCGGAAAGGCGGGTCCCGTCCGCGCATACGCCTCCAGCATGAAACGCGACATAACCCCTAGCGAGGAAGCCGAGAGGTTCAAGCGCCTGCGGGACCGCGACGGGTTCGATGCCTTCAAGTTCCGGGTTGGCGCCGAGGTCGGGCGCAATCAGGACGAGTGGCCGGGCCGGACCGAGGAAATAGTTCCGACGATGCGTAGGGAACTCGGAGATTCCGCTACGCTCCTAGTGGATGCGAACAGTTGCTTCGATGTCGCGCGAGCGATTGAAGTCGGTCGAATCCTCGAAGACAACGGCGTAGCGCATTTCGAGGAACCCTGCCCGTATTGGGAGCCGGACGCCACTAGGCGGGTGACCGAGGCGCTCTCGGTCGATGTCGCGGGCGGAGAGCAGGACAACAACTTAGCGCTTTGGCGTTATATGATCCGCGATCGCGTCGTCGACATCGTGCAGCCGGACGTCTGCTACGTCGGCGGGATCGAAAGAGCGATGCGCATCGCCGGAATGGCCCGGGAAGCCGGCCTGCCCTGCACGCCGCATGCGGCGAACATGTCCCTGGTTACGGTTTTCACCGCGCACATGCTCGTCGCGCTCGAAAATGCCGGGGATTATCTTGAGTTCTCGATCGAGGGCGCGGACTACTACCCTTGGCAGTACGGGATCTTCCGCGAATTTCCCGTCGTGCGCGAGGGCGCATTCATCATCCACGACAAACCCGGCTGGGGGATCGAGATCGAAAGCGCCTGGCTGGAAAAATCCGCGTACAAGGTCAGCGAAATTGATTAGCCTCTCGGGGACCGGCTGCAATTCAGCCTTTATAGCCGGCGCCGCCCGCATTGCCTGATGCCGCGAACTGCGAACATATTTGCGGATGACTTCCGGGACTTCGCCTACTGGTGGGACACGACGCGGCTCCCCGAAGCGGATCCGGCTCCGGTTCCGCATGAAACGGAAGTCGCCGTCATCGGTTCGGGATATACCGGGCTTTGCGCCGCTATCCAGACGGCGCGAGCGGGACGCGAAACGATCGTGCTCGATGCCGAGCGTCTGGGCTGCGGATGCAGCACGCGCAACGGCGGCCAGGTTACAAACCTGTTGAAACCTTCGTTGTCGGCGCTGGCGCGCAAGTATGGCGACGACAGGGCATTGAAGATTCTCCAGGAAGGCCGGCGTTCGATGACGTTCCTTCGCGAATTCATCGAAGCGGAAGGCATCGATTGCGATATTCGTCTGAACGGCAAGTTCCGCGCGGCTCACAATCCCGCTCATTACGAAACCATGGCGCGCAATTACGCCAATCAGCACAAGGGGCTTGCGCTAGAGGTCGACATGGTGCCCCGAGCCCGTCAGCGCGAGGAAATCGGAACAGACGCGTACCACGGCGGCGCGATCATTCATTCGCATTTCGCGATCGACCCCGCCAAATATCACGGCGGACTTGTCGACCGCGCCAGATCTGCCGGCGCCCGCCTGTTCGACAAGTGCGCGGTTCTAGGCATGGGACGTTCCGGTCGCAGCCATGTTATCGAGACCAGCAGCGGCAAAATCCTTGCGCGAGATGTCGTTGTCGCGACCGGCGGCTACACGGACAGGGCGCTTCCCTGGTTCCGGAGGCGAGTCATTCGGATCGGCAGCTACATCGTCGCGACCGAGCTCCTGCCCGAAGAAACCGTTCGAGATATCATTCCCAACGACCGAATTGTCACCGACTCGCGAAAGCTGGTCTACTACTATCGTTCGTCGCCAGACCGGCGGCGCATCCTGTTCGGAGGTCGCGTCTCGCTGCGCGAAACAAATCCAAGGCTAAGCGCGCCTCTGCTGCGAAAAGAGCTTGTCGGCCTCTTTCCGCAGATCTCCGACGTGAAGATAAGCTATTCGTGGATGGGATATGTCGATTTTACATTTGACCACATGCCGCATATCGGGCGGCATGAAGGCGCGTATTTCGCAATGGGCTACTGCGGATCCGGGATCGCGACCGCCAGCTATCTCGGGACGCGTGTCGGTGAAAAGCTCGTTGAATCTCCCGAGGGCGGCACGGCGCTCGACGAGACGGACTTTTCGACGCGCCCGTATTACTTCGGGAACCCTTGGTTCCTCGCGCCCTCGGTTCATTACTACCGGTTGCTCGACAAGTACGCTCGCTAGAAATTCCGCCTTGTCTTTCGCATGGATTCATAATTATTAAGTCGACTCGAATCGATGACTTTGTTCGTCCAAAATCCGAGAATGGACGGCCCTGCGCGAAAATGAATCGGCCCGATTCATGCGGAATGCGCCGCACCCGGGCGCTTCTCGGAAATCTACACTGAAAAGGAGACCGTTTAATGATGAGAAAATTCCTTGGCTCCGCGCTGGCGGCCTGCATGCTGCTGTCGTGGAGTGGCTCAGCATCGACCCAGGAACTGACCGTTGCAACGCCCAATGATCCTTCCGTCGACCCGCACTACCTGTACCTGTCGACGAACGCCGCCTATGCGCGCCATATTTTCGGGAAGCTTGTCGACCGCGACGAGAACGCGCGAATCAAGCCGGGGCTGGCGGTTTCGTGGGCAAATGTCGATGACCTGACATGGGAATTCAAATTGCGCGAAGGCGTAAAATTCCACGACGGATCCGATTTCGACGCCGACGACGTGATATTTTCGGTGAACCGGATTCCCAACGTTCCCAACAATCCTGCCAGCTACGTGTCCAATACCAACATGATCGACACGATCACGGCAACGGATCCGTACTCGATCGTCATCAAGACAAAGGATCCGTACCCGCTGCTGCTGCGCCGGATTTCGGGAGTCTCGATTGTTTCGTCCGAAGCGGTCGAAGGGGGAACAACGGCCGACTTTTCATCCGGCAAAATCGCTGTCGGAACCGGTCCGTACAAGTTTTCCGAGTATATTCCGGGCGATCGCTACGTCCTTGCCAGGAACGAAGACTACTGGGGCGACAAGCCCGCCTACGAAAAGGTGACTTTCAGAATCATGCCCGACGCCGCTTCGCGCGTGGCCGCCCTGCTCGGCGGCGATGTGGACATCGTCGAAGGCTTCTCGCCGTCATCCGTCGAAACGCTGGAGCAGCGGGACGGGTTTTATGTCGCAAAGCGCGCGTCGGCCCGTACGCTGTGGCTCTATATCGATACCAGCAACGATGCTTCGCCGTTCGTTACCGATAGCGACGGCAACCCGATGGACGTAAATCCGCTCAAAGACGTTCGCGTGCGCCAGGCGCTTGCAATGGCCATCGACCGCGCGGCAATCGTTGAACGCATCATGGGCGGACTTGCGGAAGAGGCCAATCAACTTGTCCCGATGGGCTGGTTCAGCCACAATCCCGACATTGAAAACCCGCCGCTGGATGCCGAAGGCGCCAAGGCCCTCCTTGCCGAGGCGGGCTATCCCGACGGGTTCGGCTTGACGGTGCATGCGCCGAACGACCGGTACGTCAACGACGGCAAGATCGCCCAGGCCGTCGCGCAGATGCTGGCCAGGATCGGCATCGATGCAAAAGTCGAAACAATGCCGAAATCGGTGTATTTCGGCCGCCTGAACAAGCAGGAATTCAGCCTGTCCATGATCGGCTGGGACAACAGCCTGACCGGTTCGTCGCTGATGTCGCTCAGCGCAGCCTTCCATACCCGTGAACCGGACCGCGGCTACGGCGGCTGGAATGCCGGCGGATATTCGAATGCGATGTTCGATTCGGCGATCGAATCCGCGGAGCAGGAATTTGACATGACCCGGCACGAGGAGCTTTTGAACGAAGCGATGCATATACTGATCCAGGAGGATCGAGCCGCTATCCCGCTTCATTCGCAGTTTACAATTCTAGGCGTGCGCGACGGCGTAGACTATACGCCTCGGGTTGACGAGCATTTTTCGGCAATGCTCGCCGCGCCGGCCGGCTAGAAATCTCGGACGGGACCCTTGCCAGCGGCCGGGCTCGGGTCCCGCTCCCCGACGGCGACGCGACTTATCCCACGCATGTAACACGGCGGACGGTCTTCGAATTGCAGGAACCCATTCAACAGCGCGCGACATCGTCCGCTTCGACTCATCGAGCTCGGACCATGGCAATTCGGTTTCGGCTCCCTCGGCAACTTCCGGATCCGGGGATCGCGAACGTCACTTTGCGAGAGCCGTGAGCCGAGTTGCGAAATTAGACTGCAAGCGAAACGTGCCGACCGAAGCAAGTTTCGGGCTTTTGCTCCATTGGCCAGAATCCGGCGTCGGGCATCCGAATGAAAGCAACGCTCGCGGTCGACTCGCAGGCATCCGCGCCGTTCGGCCGATCCAACCCTCATGCGGCCGCCATGCTCTTTCCATTGAATTCGAACGGGGCCGGCCTTCGATTTTCGAAAGGAAAGAACCTGTATCGATTCAAACGCGTCGATGCGAAATCGGGATTCCGGCAATCTCGCGGCGGGCGATAGGCAGGGTCGGCATCAGGCTTCAGCCAGGCGAATCCCCATGACAATATTCCTAGTCCGCCGCCTGATGCACAGCATCGTCGTCCTGCTGGTAATGTCGTTCGTGGTATTTGCAGGCGTATTCGCGATCGGGAATCCGGTGGATTCACTGATCAACCCCGAATCCACCCAGGAAGAAAAAGAAAGGGCAATCGAGCAGCTTGGCCTGGACCGCCCGCTCCTAGAGCAGTACTTCGTTTTTCTCAAGAACGTGGCTCGGGGAGAGCTGGGCACCTCTTTCGTTCACAACCGCCCGGCCATCAAATTGATTCTTGAACGTCTTCCGGCGACGCTGGAACTAACGGTAGCCGCGCTTTTGTTCGCCATCGTTCTCGGCGTGCCGCTTGGCCTTGTCGCGGGGCTGAACCCCGACACGCTGATAGGGCGAGGGATACTCTCGAGCTCTATCCTTTTCTTCAGCCTACCCACATTCTGGGTCGGGCTCATGCTGATAATGGTCTTTTCCGTTGACATGAACTGGCTGCCCACGACAGGCAGAGGCGAAACAGTCGATCTCTGGGGATTCAAGGCGAGCTTTCTGACGCTGGACGGGTTGAGGCACCTGGCTCTTCCCGCCGTCAACCTCGGCCTTTACCCTCTGGCGCTGATGATCCGGCTGACGGCATCGGGCACGCAGGAAACGCTCCCGCAGGAATATATCAAGTTCGCGCGGGCAAAGGGATTGAGCCCGACGCGAATAATTTTTCTTCACCTGCTCAAGAACATCATGATTCCGATCGTAACCGTCGTAGGCCTCCAGTTCTCGGTCTTGCTCGCGTTCGCGGTAGTAACGGAAAGCATCTTTGCATGGCCGGGCATGGGCAGGCTGATTATCGATTCGATCAATCTCCTGGATCGGCCCGTTATCGTTGCCTATCTTCTTGTTACCGTGATCGTGTTCCTGCTAGTCAACTTTCTCGTGGACATCGTCTATTCGACCCTGGATCCTCGCGTGCGGCTGAGCGGGCTATGACGAATTCCCCCCTCGAGAGGCAATCCCCCGTTCGCCGGTTCTGGAATGAATATTCCGAGAGCAAGGTAGCGGCTTTCGCGTTTTTCGTGCTTTGCGCCATCGTTCTGACCGCGTTTGCCGGTCCTTTCTTGACCATTCAAAACCCGTATGACCTGGCCCAGATTTCCATTCTCGACTCGAGCATGCCGCCCGGTTCGGAAAGCATGGATGGCGCGACGTTTTTTCTGGGAACGGACGACCAGGGCCGCGACCTGCTGAGCGCCATCGTCTACGGTCTGCGGATCAGTCTTTTGGTCGGCGTCGTCAGCGGCGCTCTCGCGGTCGTCATGGGTACGGCGATCGGCATCTTCAGCGCCTACGCGGGCGGACGGATCGACAACGCGATCATGAGGGTTGTCGACCTCTTCCTCGGTTTTCCGAGCTTTCTAATCGCCCTGATCTGCCTGGCGGTTCTTGGACGCGGCGCCGACAAGGTCGTCCTCGCCTTGGTGCTCAGCCAATGGGCCAATTTCGCGCGCATCGTCCGCGGCGTCGCGATTGTCGAGCGCGAAAAGGAGTACATGGAAGCGGCAAAGGGCCTCGCGCTTCCGAAGACCCGCATCGTTTTCGGGCATCTGCTGCCGAACTGCATGCCGCCGCTGATTGTCGTCTCCACCATGAACGTCGCGTTCTCGATCACTCTGGAAGCGTCGCTGTCCTTCCTAGGCGTCGGCTTGCCGATTACCGAACCCTCGCTGGGACTCCTGATCTCGAACGGCTACGAGTACATCCTGACCGGCAAGCACTGGATGAGCGTCTATCCGGGCGTAGCGCTGCTGATAACCGTGGCCAGCATCAATCTCGTGGCGGATCGCCTGCGCGACGTGTTCAACCCGAGGCTGAACAAGTGAGGTCCGTCGCCGAGCCGACCCTGCAGGTAACGGACCTGAGGACGCATTTTTTCACAAGAGCCGGCCTGGTAAGGGCGGTCGACGGAGTCTCTTTCACGGTCGGGCGAGGCGAAATCGTCGGGATCGTCGGTGAATCCGGATCCGGAAAGTCGGTTACGGGATTCTCGATAATGGGCCTAATCGACAGTCCCGGGCGGGTTGTCGGCGGCAGAATCGCATTTCGCGGCAAGGACCTTGTTGCATTGGCCGAGGAGGACATGCGCAAACTGCGCGGCAACCGCATTTCAATGATCTTCCAGGATGCCAATACCGCGCTGAACCCGGTCATAAGGGTCGACACGCAGTTGATCGAGGCGGTTCGGGCGCATCGAGGCGTGTCTGTCGACGAAGCCCGGGGGATAGCGATCGAAGGATTGAAGCTGGTTGGCATTCCAGCGCCGGAGAAACGGATGAAATCCTATCCGCACGAATTCTCCGGCGGCATGCGGCAGCGTCTCGCCATTGCTCTAGCCTTTGTTAACCAGCCCGACCTGATTATCGCGGACGAGCCGACGACCGCGCTGGATGTCTCGATACAGGCGCAAATTCTCCACGAGACTCAAAAGCTGTGCCGCGAGCGCGGGACCTCGCTGGTCTGGATTACGCACGACCTGACCGTTGTAGCCGGACTGGCCGACCATATCTGCGTCATGTACGCGGGTCGGCTTGTCGAGAGCGGACCTGTCGACGATATCCTGGACAATCCGCAGCACCCCTACACATGCGGCCTGATCGGGTCCATTCCGAGCGTGAACTCGCGCAAAAAGCGGCTGTTTCAGATTCCCGGAACGGCGCCGCCGCTTCTTGCGCTGAAGGAGGACTGCGCGTTTCGCGAAAGGTGCCCGCGAGCCTCGAAGACATGCGCCAAGGCGCCGCCTGAATCCAAACTCGGACCTCGACGCATGGTCCGGTGCTTCCATCCGGGATCCGATGGCGATGACCGCCATCCCGCCCCGGCCGGACGCCGGGCAGGGACGTTGCCGCAATGAGTCCCCGCGGCAATGAACTCGTCCAAATGAAGGGCGTTTCGAAGAGATTCGACCAGAAAGTAGATCCAGTCGCCTGGATTGCCCGAACTCTCGGCAGCCGGACCGGAAGCGAGTTCGTTCAAGCCGTGGACGATGTCAACCTGTTCGTCCGCGAAGGCGAAGTTCTTGGTCTTGTCGGTGAATCCGGATGCGGCAAGTCGACGCTAGGCCGAATGCTGGCGGGCTTGATCGAACCGACTTCGGGCGAGATTTTCTTTGACGGCAGAAATATATCCGACCGGAGAAACGGGGATTCCAGGAAACTCGCTCTTCGGATGCAGATGATCTTCCAAGATCCCTTCGCGTCGCTGAATCCCCGAAAGAGAGTGAAGGATATCATAGGCGAAGCACCGAGGGTCCATGGAATCGTGGCGCGCGACCAGCTGGATTCGTATGTCGAAGAATTGATGTCGAAGTGCGGACTCGACCCGGCCTACAGGAACCACCTGCCTCACCAGTTCTCGGGCGGGCAGCGCCAGAGAATCGCTATCGCGCGCGCACTCGCTGTCAAGGCGGACTTCATAGTCTGCGACGAGATCGTCTCCGCGCTAGACGTGTCGATTCAAGCGCAGATTCTAAATCTCTTCATGGACCTGAAATCCGAACATCGGTTGACGACGCTGTTCATCAGCCACGACCTCGGCGTGGTTGAACATGTCAGCGACCGAGTGGCAATCATGTACCTTGGGCGAGTCGTCGAACTGGCCGATACGGAGGAGCTATTCGGCAATCCGCTTCATCCCTACACCCGCGGCCTTCTGGACGAAGTTCCAAGCCTCGACAGGCGCGGCGTGCAGTTTGCCGCGATAGAGGGCGAAATCCCGTCGCCGCTGGATCCCCCTTCGGGATGCCAGTTTCATCCGAGATGCCCGTTTGCATCCGACATCTGCCGGAAAGTCGCCCCCCAATCGATCGAGAGGCATCCGGGGCATTTCATAAGCTGCCACCATCCGCCTACAGAACAAAGGGAAGCAAATTGATCGACATGGACCATCACGCGAGCGCTTGGGGAATCTCCGAAAGAGCCGCCGCGCTCCTTAGCAAGGCCTGCGTTTGCGACATGACGCTGCCGTGGGTTCCCGAAGCCGACGGCAAGGACGAAGCTCTAAAAAGGTTCGGCGAATCCGGGTTCGACTTTCTAAGCCTGAGCGTTGGCGTGGAGCGCATGGGGCTTGGGGCAACGCTGCGCTACGTACTGGCCGTACGCAAAGGTTTCCGGGCTCGCCCGGACAGATTCAGGTTCGTGGAATCAGTCCAGGATATTCGCGCGGCGAAAGCCGAAGGCAAGCTGGCCATCGGCTTTCACTTCCAGGGCAGCGAAATGCTGGAACGGGATATTAGCCTGGTCGAGGTCTTTTACGACATCGGCATCCGGCAAATGCTGATTGCCAAGGACTACCGCTCACGCGCCGCGGACGGATGCTATGAAACCTCCGATGCCGGGCTGAGCCGCTACGGCATCGACCTCATCCGCGAAATGAATCGCGTCGGCATGGTCCTCGACCTGACGCACACCGGCTATAGGAGCAGCATGGAGGCAATGGAAATCTCGACTGCGCCGGTCATTTTTTCGCATTCGAACCCCTATGGCGTTTGGGCCCAGCGGCGCAATATCAAGGACGATCAAATCAGGGCGTGCGCAAGTACGGACGGCGCGGTGGGAATCGTGGGCTTCGGACATTTCTTGAAGGACTACGATATCTCGGCAGCATCGCTGTTCGAGAACATCGACTATGTTGCACAGCTCGTTGGCCCGCGTCATATCGGACTGGGTCTCGACTATGTCTATTACCCCGACTTGTTCATGCGCCAGGTCAAGGACAATCCCGGTTCCTGGCCTCGGGAGTACATGCGGAATATGCAGGGATTCAACTATGTTCCGCCCGAGGAAATTCCCGGCCTCACGGAGATAATGCTGCAGAAAGGCTATTGCGACGACGACATCATGGGCATCCTCGGCGAAAACTTTCTTCGCGTCTGCGAAAGAGTCTGGAAGGCTTGATGCCGAACCCGACCCGGTTCGATTTCGGGAAAATTGAGGACGCGCCGAGAAAGAGGTCAATCCATTTCCGGACCCCGTCGCCGCGAGCCGGCCGTTCTTCGGCAATCCGGCCCGTTAAGCTTGCCTTGAATTGCGACCAATTCTCATCTTAGGCGCCGAACCGGCGCATGGGATTTAAATGACGAACCAAACCAACTTGCATGATCTATAAACGGATTTTAAAATTCCTTAGGGTCTATTTATAGACCACATACGACTCTGCTAGCTTGGAATCCGCCCTAATGCTCCTTGCATGAGGCATATCCGCTTCATAAGATCCGCCGCATCGCAAATCATGAATCCACGCATGCGCCGCCTCCAGGCGGCGCACGTCCGATAAGCCGTGAATTGTCTTTGTCGCGGCGAATGCGAGCGAATTTGGGAATCCATTCTCTTGATAGGCAACAGCATCGCGGTTCGCCGTGCATTTGCTGCGCTTGGGAAAATCCATTGGAATGGCTGAGTAGGAATCGCATTGGGCGGAAGCGCCGTATTGCGGCTGCGCGCGTATAATTGGCGTGGATTCCGTAACGATTAAGAAATTGGCTTGCCCGCTAGCCGAACGAACTCTTGAACGGATGCTGTTGGTTCGAGCATTCGGATCATTCCGGGCAGCTGCCCGGCTGGCTTCGAAACGACGCCGTCAGAATCCTCTCTAGCCTTGGCGAAAGCGCGTTCCGGGATGCAAATGCCTTGCCGCAGTATTCGGCATGCGCCTAAAACCGAATTAGGTCGGCCAATGCGCAGGCTCGGCGCGGAATGCGGGGCAATCGGCGCCGGAATGTTCCAATATGAAATTTCTCTTCGATGGAATTTGAACTTCGATTCAACTGGAAAACCATTTCATGACGCGGCTTCACTTCGCCGGCGCTCAAACGAGTCCCAAACTGGACAAAAAAACCGTTGCCCGCAGCCGGCAATGTACGCGACCCTTGGGGCAAGGAACAAGCTAGGGGTTGAGCAACCATGTACCGATTTGGGATATTGGGAACCGGGCGCATCGGCGATATGCATGCCGGTTTGGTAGATGCGCAAGCGGATGCTTCCGTTACTTGGTGTTTTGACATTGATCGCGCTCGCGCCGAATCCACGGCGGCGCGCGTTGGCGGCCGCGCGACGAGCGATGTGCATGCCGTGCTCGACGCGGACGATGTCGATGCCGTGCTGATCGCGTCCTCGACCGACACTCATATCGAGCTGATACTGCTCTCGGCCCAAGCCGGAAAGCCGATCTTTTGCGAAAAGCCGATCGATGTCGACTTGGCCAAGGTTGAGATATGTCGCGAAAAGCTCGAAGACTTTGACGTCCCTGTACAGCTTGGTTTCAACCGGCGATACGATCCCAGCCATCGAGAGGTTCAGCAGGCGGTCGCATCCGGGGAAATCGGCCCGCTCGAGCTTCTGGTCATCACCAGCCGCGATCCGAGTCCGCCGCCTCGTCCCATCCTCGAGGCATGCGGCGGGCTCTTTCGCGACACGACAATTCACGACACGGACATGGCGCGGTTCGTTCTCGGCGACGACGAGCCCGTGGAAGTCTTCGCCATGGCCGAAAACCGGGTCGACCCCATCTTCGCCGAATTCAACGACGTGGATACGGCAATGATCGTCATGCGCTCGGAATCCGGCGCGCTCATTCATATCAACAACTCTCGGCGCACTAGCTACGGATACGATCAGCGCGTGGAGGCTTTCGGCGCCGAGGGCATGGTGCGCTCTGAAAATTGCCGTCCTAACGAGGCCGTGCGGTTTTCCTCGGCGGGAACCGGGCGCAAGGATCAGCTTCTCCACTTTTTCATTGAACGCTACAAGGCCGCGTACGAAGCCGAGATTCGGGATTTCATCGACTGCCTCAAGTCCGGAAAAGCGCCCAGCGTCACTTTCGAGGACGGTCGCCGCGCCTTGATCCTCAGCGAAGCGGCCTTGCGCTCCACCCGCGAAAACCGCCCTGTCATTGTCAATTATGCTCCGGGCGCCTGAAGGGTCGACCTGAACGAAATCGCAGAGTCGACACTGCGAGAAAACTATCCGCGCGTAGTCCGAAGACGAACTCGCCCCGCCTCCTGATCGGCTTGCCGACCAGGTCGCGACCGAAATCAATTTGGAGCGGTCCCTGAAAGAGGCCGTGACCGGCCTGCGCATTTTCCGGGCCGGTCAAGGGTCGGCCGAACGCCCGGCAAACGGAAAGGCGGCGCGTCGACTTTCATCGCGCGGACGCTAGCCGGAGAGCCCCGAGCATCCGGCTCTCTCGCCGTCAATTCTTTATTTTTCGACTTCGGACGTATTCGGCCTCAATCCATAGTATCCATGGAGTCGGAATCTCGCGCCGGCGCGATTCCTTTTAGCCGCAGCCGGAAAACGCCGGCGGAACTGCCGCTTGGCGGCTAATGCCGCCTATCCGTTCCAATCTTCCTTTTTCATCCGAATGCATCCGCGGTTCCGGATCGTTCGGATTGCTGCCAAGCGAATCGACTACCTTCCGGGGGCAGCTATCCGTTCAATCCCCCGGTCGATGGAGACCGCGATGACAAGTAGCAATCCGGTGACGATCAGCCGCGCCTCGTTGGCGACGCCCATCAAGTTCAATCCGTTCGAGACGGTCGCAATTATCAGTGCGCCGAACAAGGCGCCGACGACGTGACCTCGGCCGCCGAAGAGGCTGACCCCGCCGATTACTGCGGCGGCAATGGACTCCAGCAACAGAGCTCCGCCGCCGACGCCTCCGCCGGATGACACCGACACGCCAAGGATTCTGCTTGCGGACAGGATGCCGCCGAATGCCGCCATTCCGCCCGCGATGGCGAACGCCATGATCTTAATGCGCTCGACCTTTATGCCGGCGCGCCGCGCCGCTTCCGCATTGTTTCCGATCGCATACAGATAAAGGCCGAAGCGAGTCTCGCTGCTTATGTAGGACATCACGCCAAGCAGAGAGATGAACAGGATCACCGGCATGGGCAGGCCGCGCAGGTTTTCCAGGAACATCAGCGTGGCAATCAGCAGCGCTGCGACAACTGCTACTGGAACGACGACCCCGCCCGCCATTGATGCCGGCAGACCGGCACGGAAGCGCGCACGGGTCGAGGTCGCGCGCGCCAAAGCGAAAAGCGCGATCCCGGCCATAACAAGCAGCCAGGCCGTGAAACCGGACACATTTGTCGAAGCGAGCTTTTCTACGCCTGTGTTCAGGAGGTTGTACCGGCCGGTGTTGGGCAGAATGATCAGTTGAACTCCGTTCAAAACCAGTCCGACGCCGAGCGTGACGACAAATGAAGGCACGCCCAAAAGCGTGATCCAGCGCCCGGAAACAGCGCCGATAGCGACTCCGGCGGCAACTCCGACCGCAATTGCAAGCGGTATCGGCAATTCCGAATCGACGACCAGCATCGCCATCAGAACCGAGGCAACCCCGGATATCGCCGCGACCGAAAGATCAATCTCGCCAACAAGAAGCACAAAAACGAGCCCCAGCGCAATGATCCCGGTCACTGTCGACTGTATGAGCAAATTGTTCAGATTGCGGCTGGTCAGAAACACGTCGCTCTGGGTAGCGAAAAAGAGGACCAGCGTCACGAGTCCAATCGCTACGGGGACGAATCTCAGTTCGGCGCCAAGCCGCTCGGCGAAGCTGCGCTTCGGCTGAACAGGCGGGATTTCCGGCGAGTCTGTGATTTTTAAGGCTCCTTCGTCAGCCCGACAGGTTGCGACTCTTTTGACCGCCGACCATCGAATTGACCACCTGCTCGCCCGTCGCTTCGCTGGACGAAAAGCTCGCCTGGTTGCGCCCCAGCCGAAGCACTTCGATTCGGTCGGAATTCTCCAGAACAAAATTGTGGATGTCATGGCTGATAACCAGAACCGCCATCCCGTGGCCGGCCAGTTCTCTGACTAGAATTCCGACCTGTTCGGCAGCGGCGTGGCTGAGCGCCGCGGTAGGCTCGTCGAGCAGTACGACCTTCGGCTCCCAGAGAATCGAGCGGGCGATGGCAATGTTCTGGCGCTGGCCGCCGGACATGGCGCCGACATGGCGGTTCAGTGAAATGCTGTCGAGCCGCATCCTTTTCAGGACGCCCTTGGCCCTTTTTTCACATTCCGCGCGGCTAATTCGGAATCCGTTCCACCATGGACCTGTAACCTCGCGACCGAGAAACAAATTCTGGACGGCATCGAGATTGTTGCAAAGCGCAAGATCCTGATAAACCGTCTGCACGCCCATCGCCGACGCTTCGGCGGGGCCGTGCACGACGGACTCGCTCCCCTCGAAAAAATACTTGCCCTGATCCGGTCGCAGAACGCCGGCCATGATTTTGACCAGAGTTGACTTGCCGGCGCCATTGTCCCCGACAAGCGCCACCACTTCTCCAGGCACGAGATCAAGCGAGACGTCAACCAATGCCTTAACGCCGCCGAATGACTTGTAAATGCCCTTAAGGCTCAGGATCGGGAGGCTCATGCGGTCGATTATAGAAAAACCGGCGCCCTGCTGAAATAGGCGCCGGCAAAAAGATTTTTTATTGAATCCTACATGTTGTCCTTGCAGATTTGCGCGTCTTCGGCGCCCTTGCAGATCTGCTCCCATGTATAGAGTCCGGCATCCACGACATCGGCCACATTTTCGATGGTGACGTTGTTGACGGGGAGGAAGGCTGCCGGCACATCCATGAACTGGTTGTTGACTTCGCCGTTGATCCAGTCAGACGACAATTCCTCGCCGTTTAGGATGTTCACCGCCAAATCCGCGGCGGCCTCGGCCATAACGCGCAGGTCCTTGAACACGGTGTTGTCCTGCCATCCCTGCACAACGAACTGGACGGCTTCAATAGTCGCGTCCTGGCCGCCCGTAACAATTATCTCGCCCTTGCCGTAGCCCTGGCTGATGATAGCCGCAACCGACCCGCCGGTGGTTCCGTCGTTCATGCCGAGGAACATGTCGACATCGCCGCCGGTGCGCGTCAAGCAGTTTTCCGCAAAGGCCTGAGCCTTTACCGGATCCCAGTTCGGCGTGAAGTCCTCGCATACGACCTCGACCCGGCCGGCATCCATCATTGGCTGCAGGTACTCGTTCTGACCGATTTCATACTGAATAGTTCCGTATTCGCCCTGATTGCCCTTCACTCGGGCGATCTTGACGACATCCTTGTCCATGGCCTCTATCAATTCGGCTGCGCGCTTGCCCTGGGCCAGCCCGACCGCGAGCGCATTGAACAGCACATGCGCTTCGGCCTTTCCGCCGACGGCATCGTGTTCGTAAAGCAGCATTGGAACGCCGGCATCCTCGGCGGCCTTGAGCGAACCGGCTGCGAGATTTGCATCCGACGACGTATAGACGATCAGATCGGCATCCTGCGCCAATGCGTCCTCCACCAGGCGCTGCTGCCGATCAGGGTCGCCTTCGCCATTTTGCACGACGACGTCCGCGCCGGGCATTCGGTCCGCCATGGCGGCCACGAAAAGCGGCGCGTCGCGGCGCTCGAATCGAATCGTCGTGCTGTTGGGCAGCAAGAAAAAGACCTTGGCGCCGTCTTGCGCCAAGGCGGGTGCAATGAATGTCGTCGTAGCGAGCGTAGCAGCGCCGGCCACTGTACCGAGCAATCTAGAGAAGTGCATCGTATATCCTCCGGTTGATGGGGTTGTCGGCCCGACATTAAAACTTCGGACCATCTTCAAGCCTTGCGAGAGCATTTGCTTCCCGACTGGAATGGGCGGCGCGCCGAAACACCGGGACGAGCCGCGATCGAAATCATCAGCCAGCCTGCGGCAACCGCAGTGCCGGGGCCGGCAGGACGAAAAATTTGCGCATCACCTCGCTCATGGCCTGAAGCCGTTCGGCGCAACTGGTAGTGCATGTTGCCGTTTGCAGACAACGGCAATTCTGTCCAATCTGGAATTGTTCGGAATAATGACTGGCATTGTTCGCGCTGGCGCAATACAATGGCCCAAAAAATAAGGAGCATTTTCGTTCAGTCGCGAGTTTCAAAATGGAACACTTAAACAGCGGCAGAATGCCGCTTGACGGATTTTCGGGTTACGAGCTCGATAGATTTCTTGACTTCTTCGGATCGCTTGGCGCTGAAACGGAGCGCTGCTTGAAACTCGGCCCGGCCCCTCGCGAAGTTGAGGTCATGGTGCAACTGCTGCGCAGCCATCTGCGCGGCCGGCTTGAAACTCCGTCCTCGCTCATAGCCAAGTCGGGACTCTCGCGAGGCACCGGCCACCGCACAATCAAGGCGATGATTGCATCGGGGCTGATTTACCAAAGGGCGCGCACCAAATCCGGACGAACGTTTTCCCTGCATCCGAGCCCGGAATTGATCGACATGTGGCACGATTTCGCCCGGCGAGTCATTGCCTTGACCGGCGCCTCGATCGGAACCGCCGTGGCCGGAAGCTATTTTTTCGGCGCGTCCTACCTCTCCGGATCGCTGATCCCGCCGCTGCCCGCAAGAGCCGAAAAACTTGCACTGACCGGAAGCCTCCGAATCCTTCTTCATGCGGATCCGACGTTTCTCGCGATGCAAAGGCTGAAGAGGCAGTTTGAAATGCACTTTGGCGTTCCGACCGAAGTGCGAGCCGTCAGCCTGGACCGCCTTCACGACGAGATTCTAGACAATTCCAGCCGCCGCTCGTCCCGATTCGACGTGGTAACCAGCGACACATGCTGGATGGCGGAACTGATCGAAAAAGGACACGTGCTTCCGGTCGAGGACATGTCCTCGCCGTCATCGCAGGACGTGCTCGATTTCCACCCGGAAGCGCTGAACACGGTGCGCCGCGGCTCTACTCTTTTCGGACTGCCCGTGCAGACGACGCCGGAGTTGCTCATCTACAGGCAGGATATTCTAGATGAGCAGGGGCTCTCGCCGCCATCGACTCTCGACGAATTGATGGCACTCGCGGGCCGGATGCACAACCCCGAACGCGGACTCAACGGCATCTGCTGGAACGGAGCCCGAGGAACGCCCGTCGGAACCACATTCCTTATGCTTCTGGCGGATTTCGGCCAATCGGCGCTGAACCTGCCTCGCGACGGGCACCGGTTCCGAGACGCCGATCTTGCGCCCGACAACTACCGTCCTCGGCTGCTGACGGACACCGCCTTGAAAGCCGCCGAGTTTCTTGTGGAATTATTGGACCATTCTCCCGACAACGTGCTGCAAATGTCATGGTATGAACGCGCGAAATGCTATGCGGAGGGGCACGCGGCAATGGCCTATTGCTACACGCAGATCATGCCGATGTTTCTCAACGACCCTGCCTCCCCGGCTTACGGCCGCACTGGATTCGCTCCGCATCCATCTGCTCGGGGAAATCCGCAGATTGCGCCGCTGGGAGGATGGAATCTCTGCATTCCCTCTAATGTTACGCCCTCGCGCGTCGCTCCTCTTCGCGAGGCTGTTCGGACTCTGACCTCGGCGGCGGCGACAAAACTGTACATTGAAAACGGCAGCACCGTCAGTTCGCGCTTCTCGGTTTGCAACGATCCGAGCGTGGCCAGCGGACGCCCGATAATCCCGATCGTCGACAGAATGGCGCGTCGAGGGCAAATTCAGGCCTGGCCGCGTCCCGCAGTCAGTGAATTGAGCGAGATAGTACGAATCCTCGGCGAGGAGATACACGCCATGCTTCTCAGGAACAAACGACCGCAAGCCGCTCTGCAGGACGCTCAGGCTCGTTGCGACAAGCTTATGATCGGCAATGGCAGGTATAGTTCGATTCAGCCCGATGGCTCGTAAAAACGATGGGGGTGGATTCAGGGCGAAGTTCAGTTTCGGACAGCGCCACGGAATTCCGATCGCATAGGTATTCTGAATTAAACCGGAACGAGAGTGCGCTTGCGTCGATGGACCGCAACCTTGCGAACCTGCGGCGAGGTCTTGCGCCGATGCCGAAGAAATGCGCAAGCAATGTCATTGCCTCGCCGCCGAGCATCGCGTTCGCTTTCGACAAGTCGTCCCGCAAATCTTCGAGAACCGGATTGGCGCAGGGCTTCCTGCATCGCGAGCACGACCGATGCCGGAAAACGAGGTGAACAAGCTCTAGCGGTCCGGCTGAATTTACAGGCAACAAGCAAGCCGCGGGAATATGGAACGCAGGTATTATTCTTCTCGTGCAGGAGTCTGCGCCCTAAACGGAATCGACTGAAGAAAGCGCTGCCGAATTCGGTCTCCCGCACCTGCAAAACAAGCTCGCCCGAAAGTAATGCAGCGTACCCTTGATCGCGGCAGGGCTGTCAAGCCAGCCGGCGGCGCGAGTCCTTGAATTCGACTAGTGCCGACCGCTCCAGCGATCGCCGTCCGCGAGTCGATGACCGGCATCATGAAGATGGAGGAGACTTTCCGCTGCCTCGCCTCGGAACCTCGGGAAGAAAATTTTGCAAATCACGCATGGACAATTTGATCCTTATCCCGGAAAACAACGATCTTAACGCCCTCAACCATTCGCTATTCGAAATCTTGATCCCCATTTGGTCCAATTTAGATCGGATTACACCAAGTCATTCCATCATCAGGTCGATGCGATTGCGTGAGAGTTGTTCGTCGATGCACTGGCGCATCTGGCTAATAGTTGCAGTTTCCTCCGGGTCTTCCATAAAGTCGGAACGGGCAATTCCTTCGAGCCTTTCAACTAGGTTGTCGCAGAACTTCCTTTCATTAATGTCAGGGCAGGATCGCGCGAACTTTGCCAGATTAGCGGCTAGGATGTCGATGTCCGAATAGTTGTCAAGCGTGTCTTCGAGGCATTGCAATGCCGCCTCGACAAAAAGCGGATCGTAACCCCATTTTAATTGCAAGACTTCAAGAACTACTTCCCTTTCCCGGTCGCAGATCTCACCATCCGCCTTGGCAACCTTCAGCATCAGCGGAGCCATCAGATCTAGGAGATTCACGGCAAGCATATCCAGGGGAGTATTGATGAATTTGGGTATTTTTCTAACTTTATGGTCGTCGTTTTGGAACCACTTTCTCAAGAAATACCACATGGTACCGCTGGCAATCGCACCCGCCAATACCCAGCCGAGCGGGGTCGCTGCCGCTCCCAGCCCGATCCATGCCCATACGCCTGTTGTCGGAAAGAATGTCGTTGCAACAAAGGATGAACTCATGATAGCTGCGCCTGAAGCTCCCGCCCCCACAACGTCCCATACTTCCAGCAAGCGTTTCTTGTCGAGCAAGCGGCTGTAAGCCCGGTCGCCGATTTCCAGTTCCAGCTTGAACAAGTCGGGGTGCAAGACTGGCGATTCCAGATCGAGCTGGTTCAGAGTGTTTCGATAAGTCTCCAGCGAATCTTCAGTCGGTTGATTCTGCTCAGCGTCCACAGCAGTCTTTCCTTTCCTGTCGACATAAGCGTCGACGTTTCTGCAGCGATCCTTCGACCCATCCGAATCAATAGCCGATATTTAATTGCCGCACCGGTGTCGGCGCTGGAATCTAAAACATGTCAGACGGAGCGGAACGTATCGCATCCTTTAGTTTTTCGATTTATCCTTCTTCTGTACGATGCCAACTAAAGTGATCGCTAGCGACGTTATGAACGGTCCCAGTATTAAACTGATCAATGGAATACCCAAGTCCGGCGTTGCCAACAATATATAAACCGATTTCGAATGCTGCCTTGCCAACAAATATCGTAGCATCGCATGCTCGCGCGAGCAGCGCTTCGGCATCTGCCGACTAATGCTTTCTCCTTTCACTCCGAAACAACGAAACTGGCGAAATTCATGAGAACGTATCTATTCCATTCCAGCGCTTCCTTTTAGAACTTGGTAATTTAAGTTTTCAGCGATCAATATCAAAGCGGTAATTTCGCTAAGTCGTCAGGTTCATTGTTCATTGCAAAAGCATGCAATGGAAACTGAACAAAAACCTATTTTTGAGCTTCAGGGGGCAAGCGGCCATGGCAGTTGCCTTGCCTTTGCCGCGCTTTTATTACGCGGATTTAATTTACGGTGGACGTTCCCGAAAACAATCGGATTACTGTAACGGCCAGCATCACTTTGGCAATCCGCAATCCTAAATGTCCGATCAGAAATTCCTGCATGCCGCCTGACAAGAAATGCCTGTGAAGGTCGCGAACAAGCCATTCGGGGGCAGTTGCGAAACCGTTGGACTCGTCGCCAGCAAGGTACGCAAACGCCTAAGCGGGAAGCCAGTTGCATTTGCGTCGAGGTGGTCGCATCTCGACCACCTACGCGTGAGAAAGGCAATTGAAAAATATCGGCTGGGACAATCTCGGCGACCGATAGATACAGCCACCCCATGCCAATTCGCATGCCGAGCGGAATGCAACAAGGAAATTATTCAGGCGGCATGGTCTGCGAACATTGACAAGAGTAGAAACTCAACCGCCGAGCCGCCCGAAATGCATGCGACCATGACCATTGGCACAATGGAAGCAATTTCCGTCGCAGCGGGAATCGCCCGTCGGCTGGCAGCTGGCAGGCAAATTTCCGAACTCAGGAACGCCGCTAAAACTCAGGCAGGTCGCTGACGGACCGATCATGCCGCTAGCCGTGGCGAGTTGCGGCACCAACGCCATTATCGCCATATCCGCGCAGTTGGCCCGCAAGCAGCTGCCGTGAGGCCAAGTCCTTGCGAATCGGCTGCTATAGCCGCCAGGATCGCTCTGGCCGACCTCGGCACCCGATTCCCGGGCCAAGGTCGGGGAGCTGGCGCAAAATCCGACAACATGTGGAAACGAAGGCGATCGACCAGATAGGCCTGCCGGGAAGGTCCCGTTGCACTAGTGCGCTTTGATTGCCTTTATTCGCCGCCGGGATTCAACTAAATCTTCGAATGCGTAGAGGCAGAGTGAATTCCGTCCCGAAAATAACGCACGCAATTTTACAGGTTGCGTAATCACGTGCGCTTGTTCGACTCGACATGCGTTCGAATTAAAATTGTCGCGAATACGCTTCGATTTTTTTGGCGGAGCACTTTCAAATTACTGCAACCAGGACGAATCGAGTTGGATTTCAAGGCCCTTGCCAGACGCTGAATTTCACTCATGTTGCTTGAAGACCGCGCTCCTTCGGCGCCTCTAGAGTATCTAGCCGGACTGAAAGTCTTCCATCGTAGTTGCCCGTACGCATATCTAGCTTCAGCGGCAACCGGCTCGTCGTTGTTAAGGTAGTCGGAACCTGCATCCGCTCCGCAAATTAGGCAGCCTTGCCCTCCGGCTTAACTACAGGATACCGGACAATCTCGAAACAATTTGCATTTTAGCATTCCGATCGCCAGAACCTCGCCTAGTAGAAAGTCGAGACGGCTTCGGCTCGGATGATGAGGTGGAACGGCATGCCTCTGAATGGAATTGGCGCGAACGAATAATCCGGAGTTAAATTAAGGGCTCACGCTACGATCATTTCAAGGTCGTGGCGCGACAACTGCTCGGACCCTTCGTTCGTTACGATTGACGTACGGCCGGTTGTCATGGCGGTGCCAGAGTCGTTGTCGACGAGAATAATGTGAATGAAAAACACCATTCGCGGTTGCATTACTGTTCGTGCACCGTGCCGGAAAACTTCTCGCTCCATCCAGGTCGGGGCAAATCTAGCTCCCAGCGAATACCCGCAGGCGTTGAGCCTGCAAGTTCGGAAGCCGGCATCGTCAAGAGTTTTCGCGTGGGCCTCGAACACTTCATGCATTTGGTTGCCCGGCGCAATTTTTTCCTCGCAGCGCACAAGAGCTTCAGTGGCCGCCTTATGCATTTCGAAATGCAATTCGCGCGGAGACCCTATTACGGCGGTCCGCATCAGCGCCGAATGATAGCGTCTGTAGGCACCGGCCCATTCCAATGTAAGCTGATCTTCGGCAGATAGCTTCCTCGTTCCAGAGGAATAGCGGCAAAGCAAGGCGTGGTCGCCAGATCCGATGATGAATTCGTTTCCTGCATAATCTCCGCCGCCTGCGAATATCGTTCCCTGCATGGCAGCCAGAATCTCGCCCTCGTCGACGCCCGGCTTCAGCAAAGCAACAGCCGCGTCCAATGAATCGTCGGCAAGAATCGACGCCTTTCGGACGTATTTCAATTCCTCGTCGGATTTAATCAGTCGCAAATTAGAAACGATGTCGGATGCCTCAACCAGCTCGGCAATACCGTCGAACGCCTCGATCAAGGCAATATAATTTTTGGCGGTGAGACCGTAAGTGTCGGTTTCGATTGCAAATTTCTTCCCGGCTAGTCCAAGGTCCTGAATTAGTGAAGCCAAATCTCGGGCAGGTCTCGCATCGTCGCCGTCCACCCAAATTCTTATATCCTCGATATTCGATGTTAATTTTGCCTGCAGATTGTCGGCTGATCGAGTTAGCAGTACCGGTTCGCACCCGCCAACGACCAGGCACTGGAAAAGGCTAAATCCGAACGTGTCATAACCCGTAAGCCAGTAAAGGCTTTCTTGCGAAAAGAGCAGCATTCCATCCAATTGGCGGCGATCAAGTTCCGCTTCTAGCAGCGAACGGCGTCGCGAATATTCCTCTTCAGTAAAATGAAGCATTAAGTCCTCCAACTGTGAATATATTTCCTTTACCGCGTTTGCTGAGTACTCATTGCTGAATTCTCAATCAAGAGCAGCGTATCCCAAACTTTTCGAAAGGGCAGTGCGGGAAAGTATTCCTATAAAAGCCAGTGCCGCGGCAAGGAGGGTCATTGGACGTGAAGCTGAAATTCAACGTGGATTTGGGCTGGCCCTCTCGCTGGAGTGCAGGCTCACACGAAGGATCGCTGCCCTTACAAGTAGGTCGAGCGCCTTCAAGGTCGGTATCGCGAACTGGCCGGAGAGAAGGAAGCGCCAATACGAACGCGACCACCCTCGCCGCTTCAGCGAGATTGTCGTTCTCTATGAGACCGCCAGCCATCGCAATGCATCGCGTCTAGAAAGCCTGCTCATCGATTGCAACTGGGATAGGTACGAACTCAGAAATGAAACTGGGGGAGGTGGGGGACGGCGCGGGGAGGGATTGAATTACCTGCATGTCGCGCGGCGTAGCAGCCCTGCGATAAAGTGAATGGCGTTGGATGCCGCAGACCTGAAATCAGTCCGCCTTGCCGGTTCGGGCGCTGGTCACCCGTGGCGCCGCCGACAGTCTCAGCGACCGTTCGACCGCGAGGCCGTTTGCGCCATGGTCGGCCTTCATGGCGCCGGACTTCAACAGCACCGCGCCGCAAAGCCGCGCCAGCTGACGACTGCGCCCGTTTTAGGCAGGGTCGAGAATCTCGCGCGTGGCCGCCTTCTGAACGAACGCGGAACGCGTCATGCCACGCATGCGCGCCGCCTCGTCGAGGGTATCGAGGAACCCCTTCTCTAGGCTCAAATTCACCCGCACGACCCGCTTCCGGTCCCGAACATAGGGAATCATCATCAGCACCGCGCCCTCCGCGATGCTCTCGGCAGCTTGCTCGCGCACCGCTTCGATGCCGCGCGGTGGCACTGGCTCGCCGTCCTCGAAGAACAGGCTCAATGCCTCGATGGCGTTGGGAACGATGTCATCGAAGCTGTCGGCGGCCGAATAGCATCCTGGAACCTCTGGAAACCGAACTCCATAGGCGCTTCCTGGGTCCTTGTCGATGACGGCGACGTAGTGCATAGCTGCCTCCTCAGTTCCAGCCCACCCGCTTGGCGATGCTCCGGGCGGTGCCGAAGGGCAAGTCCTTCTTCGGATGCGGAACGACCACGGTGATCGCGCCCTTTCTGAACTCGTGGTGGCGATCCCTTCACGCTCACCAGTTCGAACCTCTCGGCCTTGAGACGCTTGACGATGTCTCGGCTGTTCCGTTACATGCGCAATTATATACACACTAAGATCTTGAATCAAAATACCACATATTGTCGGTTTTTGTGGAAATATTTGTAACTTTTCCAATATATAGATAATTTGCCGACTTTAGGAACAAACTCTAAGACAAGTGATGCAATGTAGGCGTTACCGAACAAGGCCGAGATAGCAGTCTCCATCGTGGGGCCGCGGCCTGCTACGCGGTCGTCTAGGCGACTCCGATCGAGTTGAAGGGCATCGGGAAACGACCTCTTCTGCCTAGAGGTGCCCCGCAACCTGCGACGACCCTCGAAATTGTTCGGCGGAGCCCAGTGTCCTGCCCCCTAGTCCGTCCTTGGCATTGGTCAAGCTTCTTAATCCCGAGGCACCCGTTCTAGAGTTAGTGTAGCTACATTCCCGAACGATTACGGCATCGCTATACTCACGGCCACACGCGCCGGGAAACGGCGGCGGTCGCCTAAACGCGTTCCGTGCCGAGAAGGACTTCCCGGCCGTTCCGTGGGGACAGGGCATCGGTCGCCGCCCAGTCATGCAGGAGAGCAACTATATCCATACTGTTTGATGCCAGCACTTGGATCTCTCAGGTGGGGCTGCGCTCTCAAAACGGTGCGGCTGTCCGTTTTTTTGCCCGACAGAACAATGCAACAATTGCGATTCCTGAAGTTGTGCAATTGGAAGTTGAAGAGAACCTGACGAAGCGCATGTTTGACCTGAGATAAAAGGCGGAAGGCGGTCACCGCCAACTGCTACCACTATTTGGACAACTCCAGAATTTGCCTTTGCCGACTGAAGATGATGTCCACAATGCCGTGAAGAACCTTATTCCGGATATCGATGCGCCAACACGTCACATTCCTTTAAATCTCTGACGCCGCACGATCGTCTATGATGAAACTGATGCAACAAATACTACCATCAAAACGGAAAGAGCAGTTCCTAGATTTTGAGGTTATTTGGGCTCGCTGCCTTGAGTTGCTATCCAAGGCCGATGTCTATTTCATTCGAACGGCAGGGTCGAGACCTTCCACGCCATGCTCGGAGCAAGTATCGTCGCGCCGTGAACGAACCACCTGCTGCCGCTGCCGCAGTAGTTCATCCGGCCCCGGGACGGCGACGAAAAGCAGGACTGCGAAATCAAGGCCGCCAAGCGGCGGCTTAAGCGAGTCGGCCCGGCGGCGGAGGGGTTCCGGCCCGTCTATCTCGGCGACGACCCGTACTGCTGCGAGGCGGTCCTGGAGGCCGGCGGCAGCTTCCTGTTCACCTGCAAGCCGAAATCGCACGCCGCGCTATACGAGTATATTAAAGAAGTTGAGGTCGACTCGCTGCGCACCGTCAACGGCAGGGGCCGGAAAAAGGTCCATTGCTTCTACCGGTGGATGAGCGGCGTGCCGATCAGGGACGGCGAGGATGCCTTGAAGGTCAACTGATTCGAGATCACCGTCGCCTCGCCGTCCGGCGGGCGGCGATACCACAACGCGTTCGCCACCGATCACGACGTCGGCAATGAGAATTACTGCAAGACACTCGGCTCTCTTGAGTATTTTTACTCAATACAATAGAATGCCCTGATGGCAGCCTACGAACGATCCCAGATTTCCACGCTATTCGACCGCCTGCGCGAGAAGCCTTGGCGGCTCGCCATCGTGACCGGTCCGCGTCAAACGGGCAAAACCACACTGGTTCACCAAGTCCTTGGACGGCTGGACGGGCCTTCTCGGTATGTGTCTGTCGATGAACCGAATACTGCGATCCTCCCCCCAATTCCTGTCTTGGGCGGTTCTCAGCCTGAATTCGCGGAACAGCAATCGGCCCTGCTCGACGGCCCAAGAGACGCGCGATGGCTGGTCCTGCAGTGGGAACAGGCACGGGTGGAGGCCGAAGGTTCGGATCGGGGCTTTGTCCTGGCGATCGACGAGATTCAGAGAATCCCGAACTGGTCGGAGACGGTCAAGGGGCTATGGGACGCCGACCGGCGACTTGATCGGCCCCTGCACGTCATTCTACTTATCTCCGCGCCGATGCTCATGCAGCAGGGGCTGAGTGAGAGCCTGGCCGGCAGATTTGAGACCGTCCGCCTGATGCATTGGTCGTTCGCCGAAATGTCGGCGGCGTTCGGGTTCGATCTCCAGCGCTTCGTCTATTTCGGGGGGTATCCGGGAAGCGCCCCTCTCATCCCGGAGCAAAGTCGATGGCGTGCGTACATCGCCGAGGCGTTGGTCGAGCCCAATATCGAGCGAGATATTCTCGCCATGCAGCGGGTGGACAAACCCGCGCTGCTAAAACGGCTGTTCCAGCTCGGCGCCGAGTATTCCGGGCAGATCCTTTCTTTCAACAGGATGCTCGGCCAGCTTCAGGACGCCGGCAATACGACGACCCTCGCACGGTATCTGGACCTCCTGTCGAACGCCGGTCTGATTACTGGCCTTCCCAAATACGACGGCGGGGCCCATCGACGGAGATCCTCCAGTCCCAAGCTCAATGTTTTCAACACCGCGCTCATGGCGGTTGCCTCGGGATATACGTTTGAGGAAGCGAAAGCGGACCGGAGCTATTGGGGACGCCTTGTCGAAAGCGCAGTGGGCGCGCACCTGTTCAACACGGGCACACCGGAACAACGCCTGTACTACTGGCGCGAGAACGGCTCCGAAGTGGATTTCGTTCTGACACGAGGTCGAAGACTCGTAGCCTTTGAAGTGAAGAGCGGCGCGCGCAGAGTACGGACAAGCGGGCTCGAACGATTTGCGGAGCGCTTCGACGTCCAGGCAGCCGTTGTTGTCGGCGAGGGAGGCATTGCCCTTTCCGAATTTCTATCGACACCGGCCCGGGAATGGTTCGACAACCCATGACGTCCATCGCTCGACGGACATGCCGCGCCATCGGCGGGCGCGACTCCCGCGGCCCTTCGGAGATTCCATCCCGACCAGTCGAATGCTGGAAGGACGAGGCGGCCTACGTGCTGCTTGGCCCACCAGGCTCCGGCAAGACCACCATTTTCAAACATCTGGCGATACGCCAGGGCGGGCATCGCGTCACCGCGCGCGATTTCCTGACCTTCGACAACAGACCCGAGTGGCACGATACGACTCTCTTTATCGATGGGCTGGACGAGACACGGGCCGGAACAGCCGACGGGCGCACGCCATTGGATAATATCCGTGCCAAACTCGACCGAATGGGGCGTCCCCCTTTTCGCCTGTCGTGTCGCGAGGCCGATTGGTTCGGGGCGAACGACAGGGATCATCTCGAGACGGTATCGCCCAGTGGAACCGTCAAGGTGCTCCGCCTTGATCCCTTGTCCGATCAAGATATCTGCCAAATTCTGTGCGGTGTTCTTGGAATCGAAGATCCGGAGAAGTTCGTCGCGGCGGCCCAAGGGAAGGGCCTTGATGGATTACTGGCCAATCCTCAGAGCCTCAAAATGCTCGCAGTTGCGGTCGGAGCCGCCGGGGTCTGGCCCGAGACCAGGACTCAGGCATTCGATATGGCATGCCGAACCCTGCTTGCAGAGCACAATGACGAGCATCGCATAGCGGGTCCGGATCTTGGCGGTATCACTGATCTGATCGAGGCCAGCGGGAAGCTGTGCGCAGTGCAGCTTCTGGCTGGTGCCGCGGGGTACGCGCTGCCGGGCGCGGAGAGCGATCAGCATTTCCTCGGGCTTGATCGGCTACAGGGAACAGAGCGGCAGATTCTTCGCCGCAGCCTGGAATCCAAGCTGTTCGAATATCCCGCAGAGCGTCGGACGGTTCCCGTTCATCGGCAAGTTGCAGAATTTCTCGCCGCCAGGTACTTGGCCGCTCTTATCGAGAACGGGCTGCCGATCGGGCGCATTCTCGCTCTAATCTCCGGTTACGACGGCATAGTGGTCTCCGAACTGCGCGGCCTTTCCGCATGGCTCGCGGCACACAGCAAATCCAGCCGAGCGGAGCTGATCGCGCGCGATCCTCTTGGCACCGTACTTTACGGAGACGCCGAACACTTCTCGCCGGAAGAAAAACGCCTGCTTCTGGATGGCATCGAACGGCAGACTGCTGCAAACCCCCGCCTGATCACTACGCTCCAGCTGGATTCACGGCTCGGCGACCTTGTCTCCTCCGACATGGAGAACCACGTTCGCGAAATCCTGACCTCTCCCGCGCGGGAGGACTCCTGGCAATCCTTCATCGTTATCCTGCTCGAAGCCATTCGGCATGGCGAGCCACTTCCAAAGCTCGCGGATCCGCTGAAGGAACTAATCCGCGATGGCACAAGGTGGCCGAGGATTCGGGATCGCGCCATAGACGTGTTCGTGCGGCACCGCCGGAATGACACCCAGGCTCTCACAGAGCTGAAAGAGCTGACCGCTGACGTTTATGCCGACAGGGTGCCAGATTCCGACGACGATCTGCTCGGCTGTCTGCTGTCCACGATTTATCCTGAAGCGATATCGGAAACAGAGGTCATACAATATCTCAGGGTACCGCAAAGACCCAACTACAGCTCCGAATACCAGTATTTCTGGTCTTGGCAACTTCCAACGAGATCGACCAGAAGCCAACTCGCCGTGCTTCTCGACCTGATCGTCGAACGCTACGACAAATTGTTCGCAGATGAGAGGGCGCACGGACTTCCCGCTTTCTTCATTCGCTGGCTGCCCACGAACCTGTTGGCCCGGTTTCTTCGGCTAACCGGCGATGAGGTGGACTTGACCCGCTTGTTCCATTGGTTGGAACCCTCCGCCAAGACAGGCGACTGGATGTACGATCCAGATATCGGCCGCGAGGAATCACGGGAGATTCACAGATGGCTTGAAAGCCACCCTGCCTCGTGGAAGACCCTGCTGGAGATGAGCCTGCAGCGTTGCGGCGACCGACCTGACTGCACCGAATCCTACTGGTTCTACAACTGCATGCGCGAAGAAGAGGATGGCAGGCTCTTAGGGGTCGCGCGGCCCCGGGATTTCGGACTGTGGTGCCTCGACCAGGCGGTCGCCGCCAAGAACCGGATCACCGCCGAGTGGCTGATGGCCGAAGTTGCGGAGTGCCTGCATTTCAGCCGTTTCGATGAGGGCCTTTCCCGCGAGGCTGTATCGAAACTCCTGGCCGGTTTCTCCCCTCTCAACGACGCATTTGACAGGAAAATGGCTGAGCTTGAAGCCCCAACTTCCGACAGGGACATCTCCAGCCCCCGCGAGCAGGCGCGGTCACGGGCCGGGCGACCGGACTGGCACGACCACATTAAGCCGTACGAGGACGAGCTGCGCGGAAACATGGCAAGGCCCCAGCTTCTGCACGAACTCGCCACGGTCTATTTCGGTGGATACCTCAACGTTCGGGGCGATTCACCGAGAGGCAGACTGAACGCTCTCCTGGCCGGTGACGAAGGCTTGGTCGATGCCGTTCTGTCCGGGTTTCGCAAGACCATCGACCGGAATGACTTGCCTTCGGACACGAAGGTCATACGCCTCGGAATCACGAATCAGACAGACTATCTCGCGCTGCCATTCATGGCGGGCTTGGAGGAAATGGCGAAAACTGCGCCATCCGGCGAGATCGACATAGATCACCGGCGCTTGCAGCTTGCTCTGGCAATTCACTACACTGTGCCTATGTGGCCCACTGCGCGGCATTCTGCCGACCGTCCGCCGCGCTGGTTCGCCTGGACGCTTTCCAACCGCCCCGAGGTCGCCGCCGATGTGCTCGTACGTTCCGTTCTATCGAAACTGCGCAGGGGTGTGGAATCTCCCGCGGGGATCCAAAAATTGGCACATTCTCCGGACCATGCCCGCGTTGCCCGCCTAGCCACGATGCCTCTACTCAGGCAATTCCCCGTGCGTTGCGCATCCGGGCAGTTGTCGAACCTGAACCACCTGCTGCTCGCCGCTAGGCGCCACTGTGACGTTGACCAGCTTCGGGCATTGATCGACGAGAAGCACGCTGATCACCGAATGAGCGTGGCGCAGCGCGTCCACTGGCTAGTCGCGGGTTTGTGCATCGCACCGGATACTTACGTCGATCGGCTGGAATCGTATGCCGCTGGCAAGGAACGCCGCATTCGTTTCCTGGCGGACGCGGTGGCCGGGCAGTTCGGCATTTCACCCGATCTGAAGCATCGGCAGAGCGCGCCCGCGCTTCGACTTCTGATCCGACTCATCGGCGCCTCCTGCCGGCCATACTCTCTTGGCGACGACGCGGATGAAGGCGTCATTGTAATGCCGGAAATGAATGCGGCCGATCGAGTCCGATACTGCATAGAACAACTGGCAAGCATCACGACGGAAGGTGCTTCGCAAGCGCTTGAGGCGTTATCGTCCGACGACGATCTGCTTCCCTGGCGTTCCCTTCTCATGGATGCCGCGTACCGACAAGAAGCGGCCCGTCGCGAAGCCGAGTTCGCCTATGGTGACATCGATCAGGTTCTTGAAACCCTCGCTAGCGGCGCACCTGCTAACGTGGCCGACCTCGCGGCAATGATCCTGGATCACCTGAACGAGATTGCACGCACCATTCGCGACGGCAACACCTCCGACTGGAGGCAATATTGGAATGTAGATCAGCACGGCCGCCCACAGCATCCCCGCCCGGAAAACGCGTGCCGAGATGCGCTGTTATCGGATCTGCGGAGCAGGTTGATGCGCCTCAGTATCGAAGTTGAGTCGGAAGTGCGCTACGCAAACAACAAGCGGGCCGACATTCGTGTTTCTTGTGCTGGTTTCAATATTCCCGTGGAAATCAAGAGAAGCTGCCATCGTGATCTCTGGAGTGCAGTGCGATCGCAGTTGATTGCCCGTTATACCGTCGACCCGCGAACGGAAGGACATGGCATCTATCTTGTATTATGGTTCGGAAACACGGAGCGTTGCCGGCCCACGCCGCCGGAGACGGGTTCGCTACCACTTAGTTCGCTCAAGCTAGAAAATCGCTTGGTGTCGACCCTGTCCGCCGACGAGAGGCGCAAAATACGAATTCTCGTCATCGATGTCTCAATTCCCGGTTCAAGCTAAACTGCAGGCCATGAAACTCATCAGCTGGAATGTCCGGCATTTGAACGATCACCTCGACGCTTTCGAGTTTTTCGTTTCCGACCGTCGAACTGACGTTTTTGCCTTTCAGGAATTGACGGAACGTCACATCGATGTCCTCAGGACTATGGAAGGATACGAACTCTACCTTGCCGAGGATTTTATCGAACGAGAAAACGTTTACTACTTGGGCCTCCCTGCGTCCCTTAACGAATCCAATCATCAAGTATGGCCGATCAACCGAATCCGTCGCGTTAGCGGCTCCTTGATCGGAAGAAGGAACGCGTGGGTTGAGTGCCTATCCCCTCAATCTCTTACCGTTCTACTCGACGATCCTAGCATTACTATTGCCAAGGTTCACCTATCTGCCGCCTCTTCTCCAATCCAAAGAGCCCTGCATTCCGGCGACATCGTGCTCGTCGATCTGTCGCGGAAGCCTCCCGCCCCGCCAGGTATCTTTGTCCTGTTCGACGGAATGGGGATCGTCGCCGAGCGGCTCGAGAACATCTCCGACAATGATCCGCCCAAGGTTCGGATAATCTCGGACAACACCTTCAACAGCGCCTACGAACGGACGGCGGACGAAGTCAACATCATCGGGCGGATCCGCTGGTTCGCGAGGGAGATTTGAAGGCGGTTTCTCGCACCACCTCTATTTATGCCTTATGGCCCGAGGAAACCTGTGGGCGATGATCCAATGGCAAGGTCAACAGCACGGCTGCCAAAATCAAACCACCTGACATCCAAAGGCAGGCAACGAGCCCCCGGCCTGATAGACGAGGCCAGACAACAATGTACCGCCGAGGCGTCCGATGGCACTAGCCATGTAATAAAATCCGACGTTTAGCGCCACTTTGTCATGGTCCGAGTAGGCGACAATCACCTTCTTTGCGCCATTGTCCAAATGGGGGCGTACGGCATCACCGCTTTTGAATTTTCCGGTGCTTTCGATGACGATATCTACGCCGAGACCGCCCTAGGGAATATCTTGGGTCTTCGCATATTCAGAACACCCAACTTTCTTGCCGTCGATGACAAGGGCGTTTTCCTCTGCGACAACGTCATGGTTCCACTGCCCATGTATCGTGTCGAACTCGGTCAGATGTCCGGCGCAGTTGGCACCGCTCTTGATCTCGTTGACGTGAACGATCTCGAATTCCGGCCAGTCCCAAGCCGCCCGCAGCGCCAGGCGTCACATGCGCCCAAATCCGTTGATGCGACACGAATGGTCATGAGGCAGCTTTCCTCTCGTACCAATTCTTCGTTTTGTTAACGATGCGGACCACGGACAGCATTACCGGCACCTCGACGAGGACCCCGACAACCGTTGCCAAGGCCGCGCCGGAATCGAAACCGAACAGGCCGATGGCCGTCGCCACGGCGAGTTCAAAGAAGTTGCTCGCCCCGATCAGAGCCGATGGCGCGGCGACGCAGTGGGCGACGCCGAACTGACGGTTCAGGAAATAGGCCAAGCCCGAGTTGAAATAGACCTGGATCAATATCGGCACGGCCAGCAACACGATGACCAGGGGCTGGGCCAAAATCTGTTCGCCTTGGAATCCGAACAGAAGGACGAGTGTCGCCAGAAGCGCCAAAAGCGAAACGGGGTGCGTTGCCGCCAAGACCTTGGCTAGGGCGGGTTCGCCACCGCTCTTTAAGAGATACGCACGCAAAATTTGAGACACGATCACCGGAACGACGATGAACGCCAACACGGAGATCAACAGCGTATCCCAGGGGACGATGATGGACGAAAGTCCCAGCAAAAGCCCGACAATCGGCGCGAAGGCGAACACCATTATGGTGTCGTTCAACGCCACCTGGGTCAGCGTGAAATGCGGCTCGCCATCCGAAAGGTTGCTCCACACGAAAACCATAGCGGTGCAGGGCGCGGCGGCGAGGATGATCAGTCCGGCAATATAGGAATCGATCTGATCGGCAGGCAGCATGTCCCGGAACAGATAGCCGATGAACAGCATTCCCAGGGCCGCCATGGAAAACGGCTTCACGGCCCAGTTGATGAACAGGGTTACGCCGACACCGCGCCAGTGCTCTTTAACGTGGTGCAATGCACGGAAATCAATCTTCAGCAGCATGGGGATGATCATCAGCCAGATGAGCACCGCAACGGGCATGTTGACGTTCGCGATTTCGGCTTTTCCGATGATTTGGAGGGGGGCCGGGAAGAAATGGCCCAAGGCGACCCCCGCGACGATGCAGAGCGCGACCCAGGCCGTAAGATAACGCTCGAAGGTTCCCAGCTCCGCCCCTTCCGCCTTCTTGGCGGTGATTTCATATTGCGCGGTCATTTATAAATCCTTGCCGATTTCATCCAGCCGCTGCTGCAAGGACATCTTGTCCAAGGAGGCGATTGGCAAATTGGCATAAATTGATATTCGTTGGTTAAGCATCCGGTATGTGTCGTTAAAGACAGCCGCGATTTCGGCATCATTGCCTGTCGATCGCGCGGGGTCGGGAACTCCCCAATGGGCACTCATCGGTTGGCCAGACCACACTGGGCGCATTTCGTTTGCGGCGTTGTCGCAGACCGTGAAGATGAAATCCATTTTGGGGGCGCCCTCAGCCGCGAACTCATCCCAACTCTTTGAGCGAAGATCGCTGGTTTCAAAGCTCAAGTTGGACAACAGATCCAGTGTGCATGGATGAACGCGGCCCGAAGGCTGGCTCCCCGCGCTGTAGGCTCTGAATTTCTCAGGGGCCAAACGGTTGAGGATGCATTCGGCGATAATGCTTCGCGCCGAGTTCCCTGTGCACAAGAAAAGAACATTGAAAACACGATCTCCCATTACGCCGCTCAAAGCTTCAATCCTCTCATCGCCACTCCACTGGGGAGAGCACAGTTCCGGTCGACCGCCACAGCAATTTCTGGTTAGAAAAGAAATCAAGTCCTTCATCGCCGGAATGCGGGCGGTATAGATCATTTGCCTGTGGTTTCGAACGCAATCGACCATGCCGGTCGCTTTGAGTTCGTTCAGGTGATGCGTCAGGGAAGACGGGACCACATTCAAGCGTTCAGCGATCCCGCCCGCCGTAATTCCCTCATCGCCCGCCTCAATCAACAGCAGAAACACGTCCAGCCGCGTTCCATGCGCTAATGAGGCTAACATGCTTACTGCTTGTTCACGATTCATATTTTGAAGATATTCGAAATGAGGCAATATGGGAAGTGAATATTTTTCTGATAATGGCGGTCAATTTATGTACGCAGATTTGCGCACCTTCTCGCTTCCACAGGAACGACGGAGTGACTATCGGCAAGCGTTCGGTCCAGCGGTGACGATCCGTGTTATCCGACTTCCGCCGATGCCCTGGACGCTGCCGTGAACGGTTGTCCGGAGCGCGCCGCGCGGACTGCGCAATCGTGCCGGGGTTCCCCAAATTCCGTGAACGCGGGAACCGCCAATTGCTTCATTTAATGTGGTTGCTCATACCCGGGATGCGCTGCGGTTCACAGCCGATCAATTGCAGCCGCAATCAGCGGCGCCATCCTTTTTTAGCAGGTCCCGGGTCAGCTCACCGCGCTGATACATCTGGTACTGTTGATACTAATCAATAAGCGCGGCCATTTGATTATTTGGGGCGCGTTTCAGATACTGCGCCTTTTTTCTTTCCAAGTAGACAAGTTGGGGTAGCTCTGCTTCCCGGTCCCGCGGAGGCGGATCGGCTGCGGCCGCGGGAAGCGTCGAGGGGGTTTATTCCGCCTGTTTTTCC
>MPMP01000173.1 GCA_002238565.1 Albidovulum sp. bin36 | reverse complement strand
CGCGCACACCTCGCGCGCAAATGCCGTCCTGGTCGGAAAGCAGCTCGCGGCGATTAAGTGTGTTCGCTGTCATGGAGTCGGTATAGCCGACAAAATCAAAGCTGTTTAGAGCTGTAATGATTAATGTGCAGGGTGCACCTTCCAGGACATCATGAAAGCCGCCGGCCTGTGGCAGGACACCGCCAGAACGGCCAGCAAGCCCGCCTGGACGGCCGATCCCGCGCCTGGCCAGGGCGCTTGCAGACAATCACACCTCACAATGATCAACACTGAAAGGCAAGACATGACCGACAACAACGCCGTCCTGGTAAAGGCGGCCAAGGACTTCTTGGACAACCACAAGGACAGCCCCACCGCCGAAGGCCGCCAGCGGGCAACCTGGACATTTCTGGCAGCTGCACTGCCTACTTTGGCGCCTGGCAAGGCGCACAAGTTCGCGCAGCTGGTAGACGCTGCAGGACAAGTTGATTGACGCTCTACACACGGTTCACGATTCATCGGGATGGGTCGCCATCCCAGCGCTCAGTCCAGTCAGTCATGATCTCTCTCCGTTCATGGATCACACCCGACCACCCATACAGCAGGACTGACGGGATGCAGTCACCTCTCAGTCAGGAAGGGGCGGGGGAGGCTCGCGCGTCTGCCCGTGCTTCACACGCCTGATGTCCTGCGCGAGCTCTCCCGGAGCAGGAAATGTGTGTGTGATTGGGCAAGAATAGCCGCTGTGGGGCTGATGCAACCCTTCAGAAAGGTTCTGGGCCGCTGTCAGACTCCGCGGCAAGGTCCAGTTCGGTGAGCAGTTCCCGGACAGTGGCAAGTAGTTTGGGGAGGTCTCTCGTCGCAGAGGCCCATACGATATTGAGGTCAATATGGTCGTAGTCATGAATCAGTACGTGGCGGAAACCTATTATCTCCTTCGTGTCCGGAATCCGTTCGACCAGTTCGGGTGAGATTTTATGAAGACTATTCAGTGCTTCGCCGATGATCTCGAAATTGCGCTCGACAGCATCCTGTGTTTGTTCATTATCAAGAAAAGCCCCAAAATCCATGCCCTGGGTGTATCGTTTGATCTTTGCACCAGCCCGCTCGATACCCTCCAGCAGGATTGCGGGATCACGTCGTCTGGTCATAGACCACTTCGCGTGACTCGTTGATTACTTTCTGCAGACGCTTGTTGCGGATATAGTCAATGCAGAGCAGATCGACCTTACGTCCCAATGTGTCGCTCAGATCCTGGACCAGCCCCATATATTGCTTGAACCGCCCGTCTCTGTATGGTGGACCGAATTCCACTAGGAAGTCGGCATCGCTGGTTTCGGGATCGAAGTCTGTTCCGCGCGCAGCCGAGCCGAACACCTCCAGCCGCGTCACCCGGTAATGCCGACATATGGTTATGATCTCTTCTTTCCTGTCTGCGATCTCGGCGTGCATGACCTGTTTCTCCCGGGAAGAACAATACCTGTCTTCTGTCCTTGTCCAATATAACCGCTTGATCAACTGAATTCCATGTCTGGCATGTGTGAACAGCTATTCCCGCTAAGCGGAATTTGCAACGAAGGCTTTTGTCCATCCCCGCCGCGGTTCGGATTCGCCGCCATGATCGCAGCCGCCGGCCGGCCCTGCTTCCGGAGCCTGTTCCGCCGGCTGTGTTAATCTACTCTGAAGAACCGAATTCGAGCACATCGGTCGCACGTCTTTCCGGTCAGTAGCTGTCGAGAGCGCTCTTGTCCAATGCGTCGGGTAGCGCGGTCTCCCAGCCGGCCGTCGACATGGCGCGCCAGTAGGACGCCCAGTTCGGTATCCGGAACATTCGGAAAAGGGTTCTGAACTGCTCCCGGAACCTGATTTTGCTCTTGCGGAATGCCAGCGCCTTCTGGAACAGCGCGCAGCAATGCTGCTGGACCTGGTCGATGAGAAACGCCAGCATGCACTCGTAGGCGAAGACGCTTGACAGGTGCTGCTTTCCGTGGCCGAAATTGTGCTCGAATTCGTAGCCGTGGTTCTTCTGGGTGTTGAAATTCTCGTTCTCGATGTGCCAGCGGCTGCGCGCCGCTCGCATCACTTGGACTACATTGGTCTCGTTGAGCGGCGGGTCGGTGACCCAGGACCAGCGCCTGATGCTGCCGTCCCCTTTCGTCTCGGCGTATTCGAGAAAGTTGATTCGCACGTCGGCGTGGGTTTCGTTCAGGGGCGCGTCGGCCAGCCACCGGAAGCTGTGCAGGACGGGTCCCTTGCCGGTCCGCTCGCGCTTGTCCAGAGTTTGCGCCTCCGGGTGGTTCCCGGCGTGGTCGAACAGGAACTTGTGATCGCCGGGCTTGGCGCCGAGAATGAACCGAAGACCCTTGGATTTCAATAGCTTGACGTGAAGGCCGTTCGAGGCCAGGCCGGCAAGCGTTCGGTCGAGCGGTGGCAACAGTCCATCGCGGCATCATTTCGGCCACTGCGAAATTGGTACTGATAACAAGGAATCCGGCGTGCTATTGCTCAGCGCATGGAGATTCGCATCGAGGATATCGGGACGTAGCCCGTTCCGTGCGTCGCTGACGACTGGCAGCTGTCGGAGGCGTCCGCTCCCGGTCCGGTCGACTGGAAATTACTTTGCGAGCGCTATGAGCAACCACATTAAATGAAGCAATTGGCGGTTCCCGCGTTCACGGTATTTGGGGAACCCCGGCACGATTGCGCAGTCCGCGCGGCGCGCGCTCCGGACAACCGTTCACCGCAGCGTCCAGGGCGTCGGCGGCAGTCGGACAGCACGGATCGGTCACCGTAGAGCCAGCGGGAGGCGCGTTCTTCGGTAGGCCGAGGGAGTAGCAGTTTGCCGGCGGCTTTCGCCATTTGCCGGTGCCCCGGTCGCCGCCGTGGATCACGTTTCCTCACCGCTGCTCGTCAAACCGGACGTGCGGATTTCCCGCATCCGGCTTTCATTCGAGCTCATGCCTTCGCCCACGGAAGGCGACTGCTCGTCGGCGCAAGGTGCTTGAGGCCGTAGTCGTTCCAAAGCCTTTGATCCGGGAAGCGCACGTATGTCCCGCTCTTCACCTTGTGCTTGCGGCAGAGCCACTGTCGCAGCCGCTTGACCGCGTGCGCGTCGACCGCCCGGTACGCCGGGCTAGCCTGTCCGAGGCGGAAGTAGTTCGCCCATCCGGACAACATCCGGTTGAGACGCTCCACCATCCAGTCCTCGTCCTTCTGCCCGAATCTTGGGGCCGTTTGCGCGCTGATCTTGCGGCAGATGCTCTGGACGCTCGCCTTGTCGGGCCGGGTGCCGATATAGCTTCCCTTCCCGGTCGGGCGATGGTTCAGTCCGATGCGGTAGCCGAGGAACACGATTGGCTCCTCCGGACACCGCACGCAGCGGGTCTTCCGCGTGTTGACCGGCAGCTTCAGAACTTCCATGATCCGCTCGACCGCCGACAGCATCTCGGCCGCCGGTGCCTTGCCCGGAACGCAGAAGTCATCCGCGTAGTTGACGATCTCCGCGCAGAAGCGCCGGGCGTAGCCCAGCGCCTTCCATCCGAGGATGAAGCGGCGCATGTAGATGTTGCCGGGAAGCGGCGAAGTCGGGGACCCCTGCGGGGTTCCCTTCCGCTCCTTGCGGGCCTTGGCCGCGCGGCGCTTGCCGCCCTTCCCGTCGTCCTCCTCCACCGGCATCTCCAGCCACGCCTTCACCAGCGCGAGCATCCGACCGTCGCTGACGCGCCGGGCGAGGCTCTTCATCAGGTCCGCGTGGGGAATCTCGCCGAAGTAGTTGGACAGGTCCGCGTCAACAACCTCGCGGTGGCCGAGGTTCAGGAGTCCGTGAACTCGCTTGACCGCGTCCCCCGCGCTTCGTCCCGGCCTGTAGGCGTACTGCTCCGGCTGCAGGTCGGCTTCGAAGATCGGCTCAAGCACGAGCATGGCCGATGTCTGCGCCACCCGGTCCCGGATGCAGGGAATGCCCAGCGGACGGAACTTGCCCGGCTGCTACTAGCTGGAGCGATAGTTGCTAGGCGGGATTCGCACCCGCTAGAAGAAAGCGCCTTTCCACTGCGCACGCCAACCTATGAACTTGATGTCGATAGCGCGCGCAAGCCGATGCCATAGACACTGTTCACCGCTCCGAATTGTCTCGATGTGAGGCAGGTAAGCGACCGATATTAGCATTTCGATTAGTGGTTCGGTAATCGTTGGTTCAAGCGAATGCGAACCGCGAGGAGTTTATTTGCCTGTCGAATATCCACGTTGATCCGGTGGCGGCTAGGACAAAAATTGATATTTCTTGAAGGCTGGGAATCTGATTCGATGTCGGCGGTCGCCAAAAGCGTGGAATTCTGGCGATTTGCCTCGCTTTAGCAGAATTTTGTTGTTCGTATTGATTTAGTCTAGATATCTCGTCGGTCAGCTTCCGGGTTTTCCGACTGCCAACCGGGGAAAGCGATGGTACTCCTTCCGCGCCTGAGCAAACAGCGGCATATTGCCGCTGCCTCGCGGAAAACGGAAGCCTCCCGAGAGCGACCGATGGGTGCCTCTATTCGCCTCTTCCGCAATCCGACGGATGCGCATCGACATTCTACGCCGGGCTCTTTCATTAACGATTGCGCCAAGCTCCTCATTGCTCAGGCCAACTCGATAATTCTCCATTCCCGTCGCTTTGGCCAGGGTTCGACTCGCCCGCTTGGACCAAAACGGTGAATTCGCCCAATTTGCCTAGGCATAGTCTGCTCGCGCGGCCGGC